>DATCVD010000624.1:0-3737 GCA_036567125.1 Pyrinomonadaceae bacterium
GATCGGCTCGCCGTCTTGTGAGAGGATGCAGACCTGGCGGGAGTTCTTGTGGACGTCGATGCCGATGTGTTCCATGGCTGGCCTCACTCCTTCTGCGGCCCGGAGCCGCGTGTGGTTGTGGGGCGTCATTATGTCACCACGAAGGTGGCGACCAGCCGCTTCATCCGATTCCTGTACGACACGTCCTAGACTGGGCCCTGCTGCTCCTCCTGGCCGCCGCGCTCACCCTGCTCTCAATCAACTCTGCCTACATCCCGCTCGCGGCCCGGCCCGACGGCGTGACGGCGTCGGTCACGGTCGACGACATCGGGGCGGAGACGTCCCCCGATGTCGCGACGGCGCTCCGCGGCCGGCGCGTGACGGCGGCGACGTGGGCGCTCGCCTACGGGCTCCTGCTCTGGGGGGGGCTCCTCGTCCCCTACAGGCGCGGCAAGCGAGGGCGTGGTGGGCCATCCTGCTCTCGGTCGTGGTCTCGCAACTCCTCTCGCTCGCCCGGGTCCCGATGCTCGCCACGCGGCAGGGGACGGCCGCCTCGGCAGTCCTCATAGGCGTGGCGCTCGTCGGCCTCCTTCTCGGCGCCCGGCACGTGTTTGGAAGCGCGACTCCTGAGGGGGTGAGGACGCACGGGGTACACTAGTATGGACGGCAGACCGAGATTCGGGGTACCGAGGTTTCGGACGCGCGGCGCGCTTAGTCGTCCGAGGCGGCGATGATGAGGATGATGAGGAGCGTGACGCCGGCTCCGATGCCGATGCCGATGGCGATCTTGGCTCCGGTCGAGAGGTTGTGCCCCTTGGCCTTGCTGACCTGCGAGTACTCGACCGTGGTCGTCTTCCCCGCGCGGTCGGTGAGGGCGAACGTGTCGGCGCCGACCTCGCTGATGTAGCCTTCGAGCTTCGTCTTGTCCCGCAGCTCGAGTTTGATGCAGGCGTCGCTGCCGGTGCCGAGTTTGGCGAGTTTCGCGCTCACCTTCTCCGCGTGCCTGGCTTCCTTCTCGGCCTTCGTCGCGGCGACGGCGGTGACCATCGCTGCTTGCAAGAGCAGCGCCGAGAGGACGACGGAACACAGCTTCTTCAACATTATTTTCACCCTTCTCCTGTGTGAATTTGCGAACGGCCGCGGGAGGCCGGAGCGCGGCACCGGCACGACCGGCTCACGAGTCGTCGTCGGCGAGGTACGCCAAGAGGACGATGACGACGATGGCGGCGCCTATCCCGACGCCGATGGCGATCTTGGCACCGGTCGAGAGGTTATTGCCCTGCGCCCGTTTGACCTGCGGGTAGGCGACCGTCGTCGCCCTGCCGGCGGAGTCGGTGACGACGAAGCTCTCGGCGCCGGCCTCGCTGATGTAGCCTTCGAGCTTGGTCTTGTCGCGCAGTTCGAGCCTGACGAGCGCGTCCTTGCCGGTGCCCAGCTTAGTTAGTTGCGTGCGCACCTTCTCGGCCCGACTCGCCGCCTTCTCCGCGTCCGACTTGGCGAAGGCGGGCACGGCGGCCGCCTGCAGGAGCAGCGCGGCCAGTACGACGGAACAGATCTTCTTAAACATTACACTTTTCTCCTTAGGGGGAAAGATCCCCGGATGCTACTGTCGAGCCTTACGAGTGCAATCGCGGTGCCGCGCGCGGATGCCGGGCGCAGGAGCTTTTTGCCGGGGCATTAGGTGCCGCCCGGCGCAGGAAGAATCCGGCGGGTGCAGCACTGGGGCTGCGCGTCCGGTGACGACGCTCGCAGTGCTGGGGACATGCGAGAGGGCAGTGTTGCAAACTTTGACTCGAGGCGAGAAGGGGCTGGGTGATGGCTCTCGTTATGCGGCGACCCCGAACAGGCTCTCGACAAACTGCGCCTGCCCTCCCGCGTCCCTGCCGCCTACACTTTTGACCTGCCCCTTCTCCATCATGTGTAAAGCCTTAACCCCTTAATATCGTCCGCTCGGCAGTGTGGAGGGAGCGGAAGCATCGCATCGCTCTCCACCTCCTGCGGATTGCTCTACGGTCTTGCTCGATGACATTGTTGAGGTACTTCACCCGAAGCAGCTTGCAATCGAACGGCAGGACTTTCTCCTTCACTGAAGGTGGAGAGGGCTTCCGGGTAGGAGGCGTGTTTGTCAGTGCCAATTGTAAACGGCAAGCGGCGGTGATCCGCCCTCATCACCTTCTTGAAGAAGCGTTTTGCCGCGGAAACGTCGCGTCTGGCGTTCTGCATAAACTCGAACGTTTGGCCGGCGGAGTCGACCGCCCGTTACAGATATTTCCACTTCATTCCGACTTACACATAGGTTTCGACGAGGCGGCAAGACGTGCCGCTCATCTTCAAGTGAGGTCGCATTCTCTTACTGATCTCGGGCGCGTAGTGACGCCACTTGCATGGCGAGAGGCTGCGTCTCACCGTTCAGGTCTCCGTCGGGATGGTGATGATAAGTATGGTAGAATTATAGCCGGCAAGCTATTTTTGAAACCCTGCCGCGAAAACTGCTAAAGGGCCTGATGCTTAGCTTCGCGAACCGACTTCGAATCGTCTACCAGAGCCGCCAAACATTGGATACAATGATCAAATCAGGCACGGCGCTGGGGGACACGCTTCGCGCGGCTTCTTAGTCCGAAGGGGCGCTGTCGCGAAGTCTAGGCACCGAGGGCCCCTGTCTTAATTTTCCCCATGCCGCTTGGCATTATGAGACCGCGTCGGCGGGAGAATCCCTGCCGGCAACCGCGAGGTATAGGTGGTGTCTCAGCGTCACCTTCCAACATACGAGTTCGGTCTGTTTCGCCTCGACACTAGGGACAAACAGTTGTTGAGGGACGGCGTCCCCGTGCCCCTCATGCCGAAGGCATACGAGATTCTGGCGCTGCTCATTGAAAAGCATGGTCGCCTCGTCGAGAAGGAGGAAATTCTTAACGAGGTTTGGCAAGGGCGGTTCGTTGAAGAGAGCAACGTGGCGCAGAATGTCCACCAGCTGCGGAAGGCGCTCGGCGACTCAAAGCACGGCCCGAGTCACATCGAGACCGTGCCAGGTCGCGGGTATAGGTTCACTGCGGAAGTTCGAGAGTCGAGCCCTGAATGCGACGCCCCTAGGCTCATCTACGGAGACGGGGCGCGCCCCGCCGGCGAGACCGGTGGTGAGCCGCCGCCGCCCGCCCGGGTGGGAGGGCTTTTTTTACGGGGATTCAATTTAAGAGTGGCCGCCCTGGCGCTCGCCTGTCTCGGCTCCATTACCGCCGCGACGATGCTCTGGCCCCGTAAGGAAATTGCTCCTGAGCACGCCCCGAGATCCCTCGCGGTGTTACCCTTCAGGCTCGTCGGCCCGGCCGGTGACGACGAAACATTGGGCCTGGGCTTAGCCGACGCCCTCATCACCAAGCTCAGCAACTCAAATACGCTACCCGTTCTCCCGACGAGTTCGGTCTTTAGGTTCATCGAGCGCGAGCACGATCCGCTGGAGGTCGGCCGCGAGTTGCGGGTCACCACCGTCCTCAGCGGGACAGTGCAGCGCACGGGCGAGAGGGTACGCGTCACCGTGCAGTTGGTAGACGTTGCCGAGCGGCGCTCGCTTTGGGCGGGCTCCTTCGACAGCCGTTACGCGAACATCTTCGAGCTACAGGAGCTTTGCCCCAAAAGCCTCTCCTGACCCAAAAGCCTGTCAGTTGACCCAAAAGTCGGGGTTAGTGAGTTGCTAGATGCTCTTGAATTTTTAGCCTGATTTGTTCGGGTACGTTGCCCGCACGCTCTTGCGTGAGAATAGA
>DATCVD010000625.1:0-6816 GCA_036567125.1 Pyrinomonadaceae bacterium
GAGACGAGCCACGCCACCGCGCCCGCGCCGACGGGCGGGCGCAACTACTGGACTGACTTCCGCGGCCCCGCGCGCGACGGCAGTTACGCCGAGCGGGCGATCAAGGTCAACTGGCCGGCGGGCGGGCTGACGCCCGTCTGGAAGCAGCCGGTCGGCGGCGGCTTCTCGTCGTTCGTCGTCGCCGACGGCGTGGCCTACACCATCGAGCAGCGCCGCAGCCAAGAGGTCGCCACCGCGTACCGCGTCTCGGACGGCCGCGAGCTGTGGGCGAACGCGTGGGGCGGCGCGTTTACCAACTCGACGGGCGACGGCCCGCGCTCGACGCCCGTCTGGGACGCCGGCCGGCTCTACGCGCTCGGCGCGGAGGGCGAGCTGCGCTGCCTCGACGCCAAGACCGGCCGCCTGATCTGGAACAAGAACATCCTCGCGGACAACGCCGCGGACAACTTGTCGTGGGGCGTGGCCTCCTCGCCGCTCGTCGTGGACGACAAGGTCGTCGTGATGGCGGGCGGCACGGGGGGCAAGTCAATCGTCGCCTACAACAAGACGACGGGCGCGCCGGTCTGGCGCTCGCAGAACGACCGCGCCTCCTACACCTCCCCGATGCTCGTCACGCTCGCCGGCAAGCGGCAGATTTTAGCCGTGACGGCGACGCGCCTCGTCGGCCTCGAACCGGGCGACGGGCGGCTCCTGTGGTCGCACCCGTGGCCCACCTCGATGGGCATCAACGTCTCGCAGCCCATCGTCGTCGGCCCGAACCGCGTCTTCATCTCGGCCGGCTACGGCAAGGGCGCGTCGCTCGTCGAGCTGGCGTCCGCGGGCGGCGCGCTCGCGCCGCGCACCGTCTGGGAGAACATCAACCTCAAGACGAAGTTCAACAGCCCCGTCTACCACAACGGCCACGTTTACGGGCTCGACGAGGGCATCCTGTCGTGCGTCAACGCCGAGACGGGCGAGCGCAAGTGGAAGGACGGCCGCTACGGCTACGGGCAGATGCTCTTGGCCTCCGGCCACCTCATCGTGACGAACGGCGAGACGGGCGAGCTGGCGCTCGTCAAAGCCGATCCGTCGGGCTACAAGGAGGTCGCAAAGTTCGCCGCCCTCGAAGGCAAGACGTGGAACATCCCGGCCATCTCCGGCGGCAAGCTCTTGGTGCGCAACGCGACGCAGATGGCCTGCTTCGATTTAGGCAGTTAGCGGTTAGCAGTTAGCTTTTAGCTTTCAGAACAAGAAGAAGGCGGGAGGCGGTCGCGCTAAGACTGCCCCCGCCTTCTGTTTTACGTTTCAGCTAACAGCTAACAGCCAACAGCTAACAGCTAACGGCTAACTGCCGACACGAAAATTTAACTTGCGCGCGGCCGCGCCGGTAGTATGACGGCGCTCCCCGGAACTAACTTGCCCCAAGCAGCGCGGGCACGATGCGTCTCGTGCCTGCGTCTTTAAGTCGGCACCGAAGGCAGACGTTTCGCAGCCCTCGCCCTGCCGCCGCACCGCCTCGCAAAACGGCAGGGGAGAACACTCCCGGACGCCGCTCGCCGTGCCGCGCGCCGCAGACCTGCAAGTTCTCGCTGAACACCCGCAACGCCTGCCACACGGGCGAGACGAACACCGTCTTCACCCGCATCAAGCCCGCGCCGTTCGGGACGGAGGCCGGACTCTCCGGCTTCATGAACGGCATCGACCCGAACACCAACACGCGGCCGTTCAAGGCGGACGATCCGGCCGACGGCGCGCCGACGCGGAAGCTCGACGAGTTCCGCCGCCGGGCCATCGACCTCGACATCCTCGTCCACTCGCCGTGCTTCTTCGACAGCGGCCGCCGCAACCTCTCGCTCGTCCACTGACGGGCCGGCGCACGACGACCCGAGGCGAAGAATCACACGCAGCGACGGCCGGGGGCGGCGCGAACGTTACTTCGCGCCGCCCCCGGCCCGCCTGAGTCGAAATGTCTTAAGCCCGCGAGCGGCCTTTACTCCGAATCACCTTCGTCCGAGTCCGCGCCGACGAGTCGCGGGTCTTCGGGGCGGAGCGTGTCGGTCTCGGTGCTGCCCAACTGGTAGGTGCGGATCACGTCGAAGGGCGGCGAGTAGCAGTGGAGCGTGACCATGTCCTCGCCGCTCGCGTCGGCGTTGCCGATGCGGTGGATGTCAGGGATGTCGGCGACGGTGACGTGGCCCGGCTCCCACGCGTGCGACTCGCCTTCGCGGAGGCCGCGCGCGGGGTCGTAGTCGTAGATGGTCTCGTGCATCCGCCCCCGCAGGACGCGGATGACGCTGTAGGAGCCGTTGTGATCGTGGATCGACGTGTAGTGGCCCGGCCGCCAGCAGAGCACCAGCACCTCGGCGTGCTCGTTGCGCAGGACGCGCGTGCGGACGTAGGTGCGGGGGCGGAACTTGACGTAGGGGCCGAGTTCCGCGTCGGTAATCTCGGCGCGTTTGAGCAACGCCTGTAGCCCCTCGAAAGTCGGGCGGGCGCGGAGGCTGGAGAGCGCGGCGACGAGTTGGGCGAGCGAGAGCGGGCTTCCGTCTTCGCCGCCCGGCGCTTGCGTCGCCGTGTCGGCCTCGACCTGTGCGGCCATAAAAGTTATCTCCGAGGTTTGCGTTGCGGGGCACGCCGCCTGAATCGAAGGGCGCACGCTCGCTTTTATGGCAAGCGCGGGGCGCAAGTCAAGCGCGGGCGTCCGGGGTGAGGGCGAGCGCACTTAGCCGGGGGGGAAGCGGAGGCCGTGCATGAAGTGCAAGAAAGGGCGGGAGGGCCGGCCCGAAACTTCAAGTCGAAGTTTCGGGCCGGCCCTCCCGCCCTATTTCTGAGTCTTCCGTGGCCCGTCGCCCCGCTAGAACAGCAGCTTGACGCCGAACTGCAAGTGGCGCGGGCTTTGGGCCGAGCGAATCTGGCCGAAGGTCGGCGAGCCGAGGAAGTTGTCGGGCAGATCGAAGTTCGGGCGGTTGAAGAGGTTGAACGCCTCGGCGCGCAGTTGCAGGTTGACGGACTCGGTCAGCCGCGTGTTCTTGACGAGCGAGGCGTTGACGTTGCGGTAGTCGGGGCCGACGACGACGTTGCGGCCCGCGTTGCCGAACGAGCCGAAGGCGGGGAAGGCGAAGGCCGCGGTGTTGAACCAGCGTTCGGGCGTCCGCGGCCCCGCGTTCGGATCGCCCGCGACGTTCGGGCGGTCGTTCGCGCCGAAGCCGAGGTTGGAGCGGCCGGTGTTGCTCTGGTCGATGTCGGACAGGAGCGCGACGGTGAAGGGGCGGCCCGATTGGAGCGTGACGACGCCGTTCGTCTGCCAGCCGGAAAGGAGCGCGGAGGCCAGCCCCGCGTCCGGGCCGAAGCGCTGGCCGCGGCCGAAGGGCAGGTCGTAGGAGTAGCTGACGGAGAGGCGGTGGCGCACGTCGAAGTTCGAGCGGCCGCGCTCCTGCCTGAGATCGTAGCTGTTCTGCGGGAAGTTCGGGTCGCCCGCGCTCGTGAAGAAGTTCGAGGCGTCGTCAATCGACTTGGAGAAGGTGTAGGAGGCGAGCAGCGAGAGGCCCTGCGTCAGCCGCTGTTGGAGGCGCGTTTGCAACGAGTGGTAGTTCGAGTTCGCGCGCGACTCGATCAGGTTGATGTCGGCGAAGAAGGGGTTGGGCCGCGGGTTGAACGGGGCGGGCGTGGCCTGCGCGGGCTGGTTGATGTCGCGCGCCGTGATCAGCTTCGTGCCCTTCGAGCCGACGTAGCCGACTTCGAGGACGCGCGAGCGGCCGAGCTGCTGCTGGACGTTCACGTTCCAGTGCTGCATGTAGGGCGTCCGCAGGTCGCGCTGGAAGGCGAGGGCCGTGCCGGGCAGTTGGAAGGGGAAGCTCTGCGGGAACGGATCGCCGAGCGTGATGAGCTGCGTGGGGCCGAGCGGGAAGAAGAGCGACAGGTTGAAGTAGGGCTGGTTGAAGTAGAGCCCCTCGCCGGGCGCGAGCGCCGACTGATCGTAATAGACGCCGTAGCCGGCGCGCAGCACCGTCGTGCCCTCGTCGGTCAGCGTGTAGGCGAGGCCGACGCGCGGGGCGAAGTTGTTCTTGTCGGTCTCGTAGCCGCTGCGCGGGACGCCGCCGGTTCCGACCGGGACGAGCGTGCGCGTCGCGGGGTCGTAGAGGTTCGCGCGGTCGCCGGCGTCGACGGGCGGCGAGTTCAGCTCGTAGCGCAGGCCGGCCGTCAGGGTGAGGCGCGGCGTGGCGCGCCAGCTGTCGTTCGCGTAGAAGTTGTAGCTCTCGGAGCGGAGGCGCTGCGGGTTGTCGAGGCGCGCGCCGCCGGTGATGGTGGGGAAGCCGAGGAGGAGATCGGCGAGCGCGTTGCCGGTGATCAGTTGGTCGGTGAAGGTGAGGAAGCCGCGCGACTGCACGTCGCGGAAGGCGTCCTGCTGGAGGTAGCGGAAATCGAAGCCGAGCTTGACGAGGTGCGCGCCGCGGACGTAGTTGACGTTGTCTAAGAACTGGAAGATGTTCGTCGTCGAAGCCTGCGGGTTGTTGAACTCGTCGCCGAGCGGCGAGTAGCCGAGCACGGTGATGAAGCTCAGGCCGAAGTCGCGCGGGTTCTGCGAGAGTTCGGGCAGGCCGACCTGCCGGTTGACGCTCACGCCGCGGCCCTCCTGAACCACCGACTGCGAGACGCGGTTGAAGGCGAAGCGCGCCTCGTTGACCAGCGAGGGCGAGAAGACGTGCGTCTCGCCGACGAGCAGGTTCTGGCTGCGGCGCGGGACGTGGTTGCCGAAGCCGGGGACGAGCGAGAAGGTCGGGCCGGTGAAGGGGTCGAAGAAGTTGCGGTCGCCGAAGCTGTAGCGCGCGACGAACTGCGAGTTCGCGGTGAAGTTGTGATCGAGGCGCACGTCGAAGTGGTCGTTGCGGTCGCGCGCGACGGGCGAGGAGACGAAGTTGGCGAAGGGGACGTTGCGGTTCGGCACGGGGTAGAGGTTCGCAATCGCCCGGCCGACCGGGTGCTGGAAGAAGCCGGGCACGACGTTGCCGGCGAAGCAGCCCTCGCGCCGCTCGGCGTTGCCGAAGAGGCCGCAGGGGAGCGGGTTGCCCTGCGCGTCCACGGCCGTCGGGTCGCGGACGAAGACGAGGCGGCCCCCGGCGTCGAAGGTCTGCGAGAAGTCGCCGTTGCGCTCGCGCAGCGTCGGGACGTTCGTCACGCGCGTGACGCCCTCGCGCGCGCGCGTGCCCTCGTAGTCGGCGAAGAAGAAGGTCTTGTCGCGCCTGACGGGGCCGCCGAGCGAGAAGCCGAACTGGTTGCGGATGTATTTCGGGTCGGAGTCGGCGGGCGCGAAGAAGTTGCGCGCGTCGAAGACTTGGTTGCGGTGGAACTCGTAGAGCGTGCCGTGGAGGTTGTTCGTGCCGGACTTGAGGACGACGTTGATCTGGCCGCCCGCGTTGCGGCCGAACGAGGCGTCGTAGCTGTTGGTCAAGACCTCGAACTCGCGGACGGCGTCGACGGGCGGGCGGACGCTGAAGGTGTTGAGTTTCGGATCGACGTTGTAGACGCCGTCGAGCAGGAAGTTGTTCGAGTCCTCGCGCGCGCCGTTGACCGAGAAGGCGAAGTCGCCGCGCACCGACCCGGCCGAGCCGGGCGCGCTCGGCGCGGTGCCGGGCGCGAGCAGCGCGAGCTCCAAGAAGTTGCGGCCGTCGAGCGGCAACTGCGCGATCTGGCGTTCCGAAATCACGACGCCGACCGCGGCCGAGTCCTCCCTGAGGATCGGCGTCAGCGATTCGGGGCCGTCAAGCTCGACCGTCACCTGCGAGATGCCGAGGCCGGCGTCGAGCCGCGACTCCTGATTGACCTCAAGCTTGATCTCGCGCGCGAACTTCTCGAAGCCCGACGCCGCGACCTCGACGCGGTACAGGCCCGGCGGCAGCGACGAGACGGCGTAGTTGCCCTCGCCGTCGCTCGTCGCGGCGCGGGCCTCGTTCGTCTCCGTGTTGACGACGCTGACGGCTGCCCCGACGACGACCGCGCCGTTCGGATCGGTGACCGTGCCGCGCAGCGAGGCGCGGTGCGTCTGCGCGAGGGCGGGGGAGAGCGACAGCAGGGTGACGGCGGCGAGAAGGGCGGCGAGTCTGGCTTTCACGAAACTACTCCTGATTCGGTTGCGGATGATGTGCGGAACTGCCCCGAAGGTACTCTGGTTAAACGGAAAAGCGGGGCGGAAAGTTTTGAAAACGGGGACAAAAAAAGACGCGCCTTAAGCCCGCAGGGGCGGGACAAATCCCCCGCCCGTTCTGTGTCCGACCAAGAACGGGCGGGGCTTGTTCCCGCCCCTGCTAAGGCGTGCGCTTCCGTGCGGCCTACTGCCCGGCCTTCTTCGGCCGGTCGAAGATGCTGCACGTCTGGAGCGCGCCGCTCGGGTCGATGGCCGTGCGGCCCTGCTCGACGTGGCGGATGATGCCCTCCTTGTCGACGACGAAGGTGGCGCGCGTGCCGACGCCGAACTGCTCCATGAAGATGCCGTAGTCCTTGACCACCTGCCGGCGGACGAAGTCGCTGAGCAGGGGGAAGGTGACGCCGATGTCCTGCGCGAAGCGCGCGTTGGCCGGCGAAGAGTCGACGCTGATGCCGAGAACCTGCGTGTCCGTCGCTTCGAATTTGGCGATATCAGCCTGATACGCCTTCATCTCCTGCGTTCAACCGCCGGTGAAGGCGAGCACGTAGAAGGCGAGCACGACGTTCTTCTTGCCCCGGAAGTCCGAGAGCTTGACGGGCTGGCCCTTCGTGTCGGGCAGCGTGAAGTCGGGCGCGGGGTCGCCGACCTTGAGGTGCGTCTTCGGCGCGGGCGGCGGCGTCGGCCGCGCCGCCGTC
>DATCVD010000626.1:0-5406 GCA_036567125.1 Pyrinomonadaceae bacterium
CCAGCGGCGGGTACGGAGGCTCCGGCTTGCTCGTCGCCTTCGCGTCGAGCGCGCCCGCGTAAACGACGCCCTGCTCGTCAACCTCCCCGACGGCGGGCGCGTCCGGGTCTTCCGCCTCCCCGGTTGGGTCGTCCGCCGCGCCGCCGTTCGGCGCGACGACGATCTCGCCGCCGCCCGTGAGCGTGACCTTGCCGGACTTCAACTGCCAGCGGCGGTCGCGGCGCGCCATCGTCACGTCGTAGTTGCCGCCCGCGCGCTCGCCCGTGACCGAGACGCGGAAGACGGCCGACCCCGTGCCGTCGGCGTTCTCCTCGAAGCTGCCGAGCGGGAAGCCGGTCTCTTTGATCGCGCCCATCCGCTCGGAGACCTCCGGGTCGGCCTTGAGCGCGTCGACCGCGACCGTGTACGCCTCCGAAGACTTCAGCTTGTCCTCGGCGAAGCGGTAAACGAAGTAGCCGCCGACGGCGACGGCGACGGCGACGAGCAGGCCGATGATGAACAGGACGAGCAGGGCTTTGCCGCAGCCGGACTTCTTGGGCGGCTGGCCGACGCCCGAGAGCTGCGGGCGCGGGGCGTCGCCGAACGTCGCCGCGGGCGGCTGCTGCGGCGCGGAGTACGGGGGTTGGGCGGGCGCGACCGCAGCGCCGCAGACCGAACAGAACCTCGCCTCGCCCCGTAGCTCGTTGCCGCAGTTGCCGCATCGCATCGCGCGTTGTCCTCCGTCGTCCGAGTTGTTCGCAGCAGGTCTCTGGAAAGGGTCGCGGGCGCGCCCGTGTAAGCGCGGCGCGGCGGGTCTTAAATCCGCGTCTGGCCGTAGTCGCAGTATTCCACAACGGGGCAGCGTTCGCATAGCGGATCGCGCGGGCGGCACAGCGCGCGGCCGTGGCGGATGAGGTTGACGTGGAAGGAGTAGAACTTGCCGGCGGGCACGAGGCGCGACATCAGCTCGTGCGCGCGCGCGTCCGTACACTTTTCGGGGACGAGGCCGACGCGGCGGAGTATGCGGAAGATGTGCGTGTCGAGCGGGAAGGCGTCCTTGCCGCACGAGAACAGGAGCGTGCAGGCGACGGTCTTCGGGCCGACGCCGCGCAGCGACGAGAGGAACGCGGCCGCCTCTTCCGTAGGCGCGTCGCGCAGCGGGCGGAGCGTGAGCGCGCCCGTCCGCTCCTTCACCTGACGGAGTATGTCGCGGATGACGCGCGCCTTCTGGTTGGCGAGGCCGCCCGCGCGGATGGTCTCGGCGAGCGTGGACTCGCGCGCGCGCAAGACCTGCTCCCAAGTGGGGAAGCGGCGCTTGAGCGCGTCCCAAGTGCGGTCGGAGTTCACGTCGCTCGTCGCCTGCGAGAGGACGGTGGCGACGAGCATGTCGAGCGGATCCCAGTCAATCCACTTGTTCTCCGGCACGCCGTAGGCGCGCTCAAGGTTCTGGATGATGTACCGAAGCGGCTTCTCTTCCTCGGCCGCGAACGGCGAGGGCTGTGAACTCGCGGTGCTCATCTCAAATCAAGATCGGGCGAGGCCGGAATACGGATCGGGCGAAACTTCGCCGGCGACTTCTACGGGTAGCGCACGACGACCGGCCCGGATTCGGGCGGCAGCGGGATCGTCTCCGTCTCGTCGGGGACGGGCGCGAAACGGCCGGCCCGCCAGTCCTCCTTCGCCTGCTCGATGCGCTCCGGCGAGCTTGAGACGAAGTTCCACCAGATGTGGCGTCGCCCGCCGTCCGGCGGCTCGCCGCCGAGCAGCATCACGCGGGACGGGCGCGGCGCGGCGAGCGTGATGTCGGCCCCGGGCTTAAAGATCATCAACTGGCCCGCGTCGAACGTCGCGCCGTCGCCTTCGATCACGGCCGCGCCCTCGACGACGTAGGCCGCGCGCTCGTCGTGCGCCGCCGGCACCGGCAGGCGCGCGCCCGCTTCGAGTTCCACGTCGGCGTAGAACATCTCGGAGGGCGTCTTGACGGGCGAGCGCGCGCCGTAGAGAGAGCCGGCGATGAGCCGCACGCGCTTGCCCTCGCCTTCGACGACGGGCAGCTCGGCCGCGCCGTGGTGCGCGAAGGCGGGCGCGCACTCCTCGTGCCGAAGCGGCAGCGCGACCCAAGATTGAATGCCGAAGAGCTCCGACCCGCCCGCTCGCAACCGCGGCGGCGTGCGCTCCGAGTGGGCGATGCCGCGGCCGGCCGTCATCCAGTTGACCTCGCCGGGGCGGATCGCCTGCACGGTTCCGAGGCCGTCGCGGTGGAGGAGTTCGCCCGCGAAGAGGTAGGTGACGGTGGCGAGGCCGATGTGCGGGTGCGGCGCGACGTCGAGGCCGCGGCCCGCGCGCAGCACCTCCGGCCCCATCTGATCGAGGAAGACGAAGGGGCCGACCATGCGCCGCCGCGCCGAGGGGAGCGCGCGCCTCACCTTGAAGCCGTCAACGAGGTCGCGCGCGCGCGTCACGACGAGCGTCTCGATTGCGGGCGGCAGTGCTTCGGGGCTTTTTCGCGCCGGATCGGAATCCATAGTCTTCTTGCTCGGCCGTCAGCCGTCGGCTTTCAGGGTTAGACGGCGGTCAGGCTTCCGTCGTTTATCAACCGCCTTCGCTCAAGCCCAGCACCTCGTAGAGCGCGTGCGCGCCGGCCTTGCCCTTGAGGACGGCGCGCGCGATCTCGCGGCCGGCGACGACGCGCCCGCGCACGCGCTCGTAAGTCTCGGCCGAGACGAGCAACTCCGTGTCGTACTCCTTGTTGGCCGCCTCGACGCGGCTCGCGAAGTTGACGGCGTCGCCAATGGCCGTCATCCGGCGCTTCCCCGTCGCGCCTACCGTGCCGACGATGGCCTCGCCGTAGTGGACGCCGACGCCGATGCGGAAGCTCGCGTCGTAGAGCGACTCAAAGTGCGGGCGGAGGCGGCCGACCTCCTCGATCATCCCGAGGCCGGCGCGGACTGCGCGCAGCGGCGCGTCCGCGGGATCGTCGACGCCGAAGAGGGCCATCAGCCCGTCGCCCATGTAGTTGTCGATGTAGCCGCCGTGCGCCGAGATGACGCGGCCCATGTGGTTGAAGTAGCGGTTGAGGACGTAGATCACGTCGTAGGGCGGCAGGCGCTCGGAGAGCGACGTGAAGCCGCGGATGTCCGCGAAGAGGATGGCGATCTCTTTTTCTTCGCCGAGCGAGGCGGGCGCGCTGCCCGCGGTCATGCGCGCGGTCAGCTCCACGTCCTCTTCGTCGAGCACGAGGCGGCGCACGCTCACGTCGCCGCGGACGGTGGTCTGGCAGGCGAGGCGCACTTCGGGGCTGAAGTGCAAACGCTCCGCGAGCGCGCGCTCGCGCTCCTCGCGCGGGGCGCAGTGCTCCAGCCCCGACTCGACCGAGACGCGGCAGGTCGAGCAGCGCGCGTTGCCGCCGCAGGCGTGCGCGTGCGGGATGCCGGCGCGCAAAGACGCCGCGAGGACGGTGTCGGAGTCGCCCGCCTCGACCTTCTTCTCGTCGGGATCGAAATAGATGCGGACGCCGTTCGGGGGAGTGTCCATACAACGTCGGGCGGTCAGCGGGAGAAACTCATGCCGCGAGCACGCGCTCGTAAAATTCGAGGTAGCGCGGGATGACGATGTCCGTGGCGTAGCGCGCGAGTGCCGACGCGCGCGCGCGCCGGCCAACCTCGCGCCGCAGTCCTTCGTCGGCCAGTAGTCGCGCCGCGTCCTCGCCCATCCGCTCCACGTCGCCGACGGGGGCAAGGCAGCCGGTCTCGCCGTCCGTCACCACTTCGGGGAGGCCGCCGACGCGCGAGGCGACGACCGGAACCTCGCAGGCCATCGCTTCGAGCGCGGCCAGCCCGAACGACTCCTGCTCCGACGGCAGCAGCAGCACGTCCGCGGCCGACAGGTAATCCACGATGCGCGGCTGCTTGCCGACGAACGCGCAGTGGGCGTCCACGTTCAAACAGCGGGCGCGGTGCTCCGCCGCTCCGCGCTCGCTCCCGTCGCCCACCATCACGAGCCGCGCGTCCACGCCGCGACGCCGCACGGCCGCCAAGATTTCGACGCAGTCGACCGGCCGCTTGACCGGCCGGAAGTTCGAGACGTGCACGAGCAGCGGCTCGCCCGCGGGCGCGAGCGCGCGGCGCAAGGTCGGCACGTCGCGCCGGAAATATTCGGAGCCGCAGACGAAGTTCGGGATCACCTCGACCTCGTCGATGCCGAACGTCTCGGCCGTCGCGCGCTTGAGGTATTCGGAGATGGCCGTCACGCCGTCCGACTGCGCGATGCCGTAGCGCGTGACGGGCAGGTAGGAGCGATCCGAGCCGACGAGCGTGATGTCCGTCCCGTGCAGCGTGGTGACGACGGGCAGGCGGCGCTGCGGCTTCAGGGATTCGCGCGCGAGGATGGCGCTGATCGAGTGCGGGATGGCGTAGTGGACGTGGAGCAGATCGAGCCGCTCGTTCTCGGCGACGGTCGACATCTTCGTCGCCAGCGCGAGCGTGTACGGCTGGTGTTCGAACAGGGGATACGACATCATCTCCACCTCGTGGAAGCGCACCCGTTCGCCGAGCTCCGTCAGCCGCGTCGGCAAGGAAGAAGAGATGAAGTGGATGGTGTGACCGCGCGCCGCCAACTCCTTCCCCAGCTCCGAGCCGACGATGCCGCTCCCGCCGTAAGTCGGGTAGACCGTGATGCCGATGTTCATTAGCCGTTAGCTGTTAGCTGTTAGCTGTTAGCAAAGCCGAATTGAAAAGAGAAAAGCTGCCAGCTAAAAGCGGAAGCTGTCCGGCCTTCGTCTGGCTAACAGCTAATAGCTAATAGCTAACAGCTAAAAAAGCAAGAGGCAGGCGGCCCTCGCTACCGTCTGCCTCTCGTCTCAACTTGTCTCACCTGATTAAAGGGGGACAAGTGAGGCTTCGGACTATACTCCGGGCTAAGGATTAAGGCAAGTTAAATTTTGTGATGCGACCACAATTATTTTTTATATAACGCGCCGCCGGCCGCTTCCCCCCGCCCGCCCCGGCCGGGTGCGGACGGCGGCCCGGCGGGGTATAATGTGGACGTAAAATGTGGGAGTAACAGGACACGGAGGAGAAGTTGCCGGCAGTCCGATCCGTCTTCGTCTGACGGCCGATTGCCGACCGCTGATTGCAATAAAAAATGCCGAAGATCGACAACATCGAAGAGACGCCGAACCCGAACGCCGTCAAGTTCGTCCTGCGCGAGCCGGTGACGGCGGGCGCGGCCCGCTCGTTCCGCAACCGCGCGGAGGGCGAAAGTGATCCGCTCGCCAAGTCCTTGTTCGACGTGGGGCCGGTCGTCTCCGTCTTCTACATGGGCAACATGATCACGGTCGAGAAGGTGGAGGACGAGGACTGGGACGATCTCCTCCCGCGACTGGCCGTGCCGATCCGCGCCGCGGCCGGCGCGGGCAACGGCGCTGCC
>DATCVD010000627.1:0-37357 GCA_036567125.1 Pyrinomonadaceae bacterium
ATCCGAAGATGCGCCGGCGTCAGAGACGCCGACTAAAAGCGCGGACAGAGGGATGAGTGTGAACTTCGCTGAGGCGGTAGCGGTGTGCCTCAGGGCAAGGTGGTAGAAGAAACGCTTGACGTGGGGCGCCGCTTCACAGAGACGTTATGATACATCAATTCGCCGACCCTATCTCTTAATTTCAGTCAGTTGTTTTTAACAAGCTTTGGAAGCCCTGTTATGCGGTATAGCTTGTTGCTGGACATTACGGTGGTAGTTTGAGTAGAGCTGTACCCGTGACTTTAGTAAATACTGATAGAGACGGTCAGGCTTCGAGACAGAACAGTCATTTTGTCTAATTAGAAGGCTGTCTGATTCTGAGGTGAGGCAGATTAGAGTGCCAATTCAGATTGCCTGTTGACTGATTATGTAGTGTACGATATAATCAGTCACTGTTGATTACTCATCAACGAACTGGATTATCTGAATTATGAATACAATATCAAAAAAACCAACGGTTCTTGTCCTCGGCTCGACTGGTCAAATCGGCAAAATGATCGTCAAAGAGCTTGAGCAATCCGCGGATGTTCAAATCCGCCTGAGCTCCCGGCGTTTGGAGGAAGTCGAGCGGCTTCGGCGGGAAGGAAAGGACGCTGTTTATCTGGACATGGACGACCCGCGAACGTTCCCCCTGGCGATGGTTGGTGTGGATCGGCTCTTTCTACTGACCGGCTACACGGTTGCGATGGTGACGCAGAGCAAGACGCTGGTGGATGCCGCAAAGAAGGCGGGCGTGAAGCACATCGTCCACCTCGGCGTCTTCGCCGAATGGGACTGCACCGATCCGCATTTTGCATGGCACCTGATGATTGAGAGCTACATCAAGGCGAGCGGACTTGCCTGGACGCATCTCCACCCGAACGTGTTTATGGACAACCTGCTGAACTTCAACGCCCCCAGAGAGGACTCGATTACGGTTTATTGGGGAAGTCGCGCCGTGGGTTGGGTTGCGGTGTCAGACATCGCGGCGGTCGCGGCTGCTGCGCTCGGCGAAGGCCCGGAGAAACACCACGGGCGTGATTACTGGATGAGCACCGAGGTGCTCGATGGCACGCAAGTCGCGACGATCCTGAGCGAGGTCACCAATCGCACCATCAGGTGCAACCTCAAGGGACCGGAAGATTTTAAGGCGTTCATCAACTCCCCAGGGGTCAAAGTGGAGCAGTGGTACGCGGAGGGCGGGCTCGATTTCATGAGGCAAGTCAGTGACGGACGAATGGGTTACATCGGGACCATCCGTGACGATGTTCCTTTCGTCCTTGGAAGACCGTCCTTAACCTTTCGAGAATGGGCAAGTTCTCACAAAGATGAATTCATTGAGCTTGCTTCAGGGAGCTCAACTGTTTAGATGAAAAATAATAAGAAGCCAAAAGAAGACGAACGCCAGAGGGTAGGCAAGCAGCTTTCATTTGCCCTTTACGGGGCAACCGGCCGCATGGTTCGCAGCCATCGACCCTTTTTAGAGCCGCTTGGTCTGACGTTTCCGCAATTCCTGGTGATGGTCACGCTTTACGAAAAGATACCCCGCACGGTCGGAGAGATCGGCGCGGAACTCGGCATGGATAACGGAACACTGACACCGCTCTTAAAAAGGCTGGTCAGTGTGGGGCTCGTGACACGGACGCGTGACGCCGAGGACGAACGCCGAGTGTTGATTAACCTTACCGTAAAGGGCGAAGCCATGCGGGAAGACGTTTTGAGCGTTCCCGCAAAAATCGAATCGGCGTGCAAACTGTCTAACAAAGACCTCGCGGATTTGCGGGACACATTGAACAACTTGGGACTGTCGCCTAATTTACAGCCGGGTGACGAAATCAAATAACGACAAAGGGAAGAAAATGAACAAGGTGAATAATATGAAAATTGCAATTATCGGGACTGGTCATATCGGTAAAACGATGGTCCGTAAGCTGACCAAAGCGGGACATTCCATTCAGATGGCGAACTCAAGGGGACCGGAAACCTTAAAGGAACTCGCCGAGGAAACCGGCGCGAAAGCATTAACAGCACGGGAAGCAGTGCAAGATGTAGACGTAATCATATTGTCTATTCCGCTTAATAAGCTTCCCGATATGAAAGAACTGCTCGCTGGATTGCCGGACAAGGTGATCGTTGCCGACACCTCAAACTATTACCCGCTGCGTGACGAACACATCGAGGCACTCGATAAGGGTCAAGTCGAAAGCGAATGGGTTTCCGAGCAAGTCGGAAGACCGATAATCAAGGCTTGGAACAATGTCCTCGCCGAAACATTCGCCGATCACGGACGTCCTGCCGGAGCCGAGGGGCGCATTGCGCTGTCAGTCGCCGGTGATGATCCGGAAGGAAAGAAAATCGTGATGTCGCTGGTTGAAGATACCGGATTTGATGCAATCGACGGCGGGACTCTTGCCGAATCCTGGCGGCAGCAGCCGGGGACTCCGGGATATTGTGCAGAGCAAACGATTGAAGAACTAGAAACCGCGCTGGCGGCAGCAGACAAATCACGCGCTCCAAAAGTCAGGGATGAAATTATGAAGGAAGTTTTAGTACTGGGCGACAAACTCACACGCGAAGACCTTCTGCGATTTAACCGGACATTCAGTTCTTAACCGGTACTGTCGTGGAAACAAAACAACAAAAGCAATTAACGACAAAGGGAAGAAAATAAAAAGGTAAAAGTTATGAACATCGGAATTATTGGGACTGGTCATATCGGAAAAACACTGGTCCGCAAATTGGCGAAGGCGGGACACACTATTCAAATGGCGAATTCCAGAGGGCCGGAAAACCTCAAAGAACTCGCCGAGGAAACCGGCGCGAAGGCGTTGACGGCAGGGGAAGCGATTCAGGGCGTGGACGTAATCATACTGTCCGTGCCACTGAACGCTCTTCCGCCGATGAAAGAATTACTCGCCGGAGTGCCGGACGAGGTCACGATCATCGACACCTCGAATTATTACCCGTTTCGTGACACTCAGATCGAAGCCATCGAAGCCGGTCAGGTCGAAAGTCTATGGGTAGTGGAACAATTAGGACGCCCTATCGTTAAGGCTTGGAACTGTATCGGTTCAGATTCTTTTGCAAATAAGGGCACGGCGGCGGGAAGCTCTGATCGCATTGCTCTACCGGTTGCGGCAGATCGGGAACGGGATCGCCAAGTGGGACTGGCACTGGTTGAGGACACCGGGTTTGAGGCATTCGATGCCGGAACACTTGCCGAATCGTGGCGGCAGCAGCCCGGCGCACCCTGTTATTGCACAGACCTCACTATTGAGGAGCTACCTGGTGCGCTGGCGGCAGCCGAACGGGCGCGTCTGCCTAAGCGGCGCGATTTGTCGATTGCGGCAATTCAGGAACGAGTCGGAGACGGCACCACGAATCCCGATTCAGAATACGCCGTTCGACTAACTCGTGCATTGTTCATGTGAACTCAACACTGCCAGATTTACATAATTGCCGTTCTCAGACTCGCCGAAGGGTTCACTTTCGTCTCCTTCGTGAACCCTAACTGCCAAGACTCGCCCTCATCAATGTAAGGGAGGGGCGCGAAGACGGGGTGCCTACGTGATGTGGAAGTCGGCCCCGTACCGCGCGAGGCGCAGCTTCCGGGCCACGGCCTGCGACGCGGCGTTCTGCCATGAAGTGCTGTAGAGGGGTAGTGCGCCCAAGGAGCGGACTCGGAGCGCCCACCCGGCCGTCACGTCCGCGGCGTATCCCTTGCCGCGGGACTCGGGCAGCGTTTCGACGCCGGCCTCGTGAGCTTCAGGCGTGACGCGTACGCTGCGGCAGACTGATACGGCACGCCCCCCTTCAAGGATGGCGACGAAGGGCTGCCAGCCGGGCAGTTCCGCCGCTAACTCTTCGAAGCCGCCTCGTAGCATCCGGGCGTCCTTCTCCGTGAGGGCGACAGGCAGCCTCTCAGGCTCCGGGTACTCGGCGAAATAATAGGCCGGCCCCGATTCCACACCGCGCACGGGCGCGTGCGCTTCGAGCAGCCGCTCGTACAGAGCCGCGTGGCGCGGTCGGCTAGTAAGATCCTCGCCCACCGGCTCGTCTCGGCACAGCGCCTCCAACTCTCGGACGAGAGCATCCGGGAGATCAGAACGAAACCGCCGGAGGTTACCTTGGCGCGTCCGCCCCAGGAACAAACGAGGCGCGGGAGGGCCGCCGCCCGGCTCGTTAACCGTCAGCAGCCGCGCGCCGTCGTCGTGGGTGAACAGCGCGAGGGCGTGGGCCGCCATCAACTCTCGGTCACTGGTCACACATCTTCCCCGCTCACGGCTCACTTCATCAGCCTAACGCCCGGTATCACCCGCCCGCCCGAGCGATTGATTTACATGAGAGCCGTCATGGCGCGGGTCGGGTGCATGCCGTTGTTAGATGCGGCGCGGGATGGAGGGGGGCGTCCTTGTGCGGCGATAAACGATGACCTGCTGCAAGGAGGTTCTATAAGCATGTGGCGAAGCCGCGTGCAACTTCGCAGACCCCTTGCCAGTTACAGGTTCGTCAAAAGGAAGGCGCGCGCCTCGCAATGCTTCAAGAGGTTTCACACAGCGGAACGCACTCTCGAAGGCATTGAAGCAATGAACACGATGAGGAAGGGCCAAGTCAGAAGGTTAGGCGGAAGTGATGCGCAAGGTCAGGCAAAGTTCGTCGCGAGCCTGTTCAATATCGCTGTTTGCCAAAAGCTCTCGCCAAGCCCTTTCTTGTCTCATAGTATTTCTCGCAACACTGCCGAACGGAAGCCGTCGATGCTCGGCCCTCTCATTCTTACTGTCGAAAAGTTAACCGTGCTCCCACGGGAGATGAAGCTCATACTTGAACCCGTCCGGTCCCTCCACTTCTTTATAGTAGAAAGCCTTCAAACTTCTGTCTGCTGGCTTCCTTCGAGGAAAATCTAAAAGAGACCTGGCGACGGCGTTGTTGGCATAAGACGCCGCCTCCGAAAATAACTCTTCCGGAGAAGCGCCGCTCTTTGTCGCCGCGTCGTACAAGAGAGCGAGCCTGGTCAGGTTATCTCTCGGGTCAACTTTGTAATCCTCGATAATCAGAGCCAACAGTCCATCCAGTATCCTGTCGCGGGACTTTTCGCGGACTGACAGCGCCGCGCTTCTCTCTGCGAACGTAATCAACAGCCATGATGTATCCTCATCATCATGCTTGAAGAAATGCTTACGCTCGCCTTCGGGCGCGTCCCTGAACATCCTCACCAACCTGCCGATTTTACTATCGAGTTCGGAGGGGATCGGCTGGCGAAGATATAGGGGCGATTCATCTTCGGCCACTACCCTGAAGGCTTCATCCACCCTGGCTTCGTAGTCGTCCATGATTCTTCTTTTAGTTGACAGGAGCAATTAACGCGGAGGTAGGAGCCACTGGCCATAGCGCGTATACCCTAAGCGCCCCGTCAAATCTAGCACCTCTTTGCCGAATTGAGTGATTTGGCCCGTCCTCTGGTTGACCATCGGTCCCGCCGTCATGAGAAAGGGAATACGCAGCGCGACCATCCTTTGTAACCAGGCTGCCTGTATCGCCGGGGTCCACTTAGGAACACTTAGGATGTTGACGTTAGGCATCCCGAGCAAATTGGGTGTCGCCTGCATTGACCCGATGAGCGCGAACTCACCCGGCTGAGCGACACCCAGTCCGAGCGTCTGTGTCCCGACCCCGGCGAGCGACCCTGAGCCGGCCGCGACCGCTATCGGCGTGAGGTTGGCGGCAGTCACTCCAAGGATCACCTTTTTCATGGCGGGCGCCGACCGGTTGAAGTCGCGCGCCACCTCCCAAAGCGGGTTATAGCCACCGGTAGTCCCGCCGTCGATGGTGAACCACGTCTCCAAGCTGCCGTCTTCATACAGCGTGTAGTAGATGTCGAAGTACGCGACGACCGAGTTGCCGTCGCCGCCCCCGTAGAACGCGTTGTTGACACCGGCCTCGTACCTTAACAGAAACGCCCGCGAGCCTGCCGACATCCCGCGCAGATCGTGGAACATCGCCACGTCATCGCCGAAGCCGGAGCCGCCCCAGAAGCCGTCGTCGCCGCCGCACCGCTCGTAACTGAACTCGGCGGAACAGCCGCCGGCACTCGACGCGCTCAGCCCATTCGGATCGACGAGGCTGAGCGGCCTGTTGAGCACGTAGCTATACCCGTTCCAACTCTGCGGGTCGTGTGGGTCGGCCCCCGCATTCGCCGGATCGACGCTCGTGAACCGCCCTTGCACGTTCGCATAGAACCGTGCCCGCGCGTAATCGAGCCCGGTCTCCGCGTCCCGCTCGTACCCGGTGAACTGCTGTCTGAGGTTGTCGGTCTGACTGTAGCCTCGCGCCGCGGTGCGCCCGCCGGCACCCGCTGGCAGCTCCCCGCCGAACGACAGATAGTCGTGCCGCTTGACGCCCGAAAGTGTGCCCGTCTGGTCCAACACCATCCGCGGCGTGCCCAAGTGATCCGTGACCAGCCACTTCACACCGCCGCCCGCCGTCGAGGCCGGCTTCACCTTCACGTCGTCGATGAAGGCCGTGTTGTCGCCTCCCGCCGTGTTCCGCCCGGTGAACTTCAGCACCTGCGTCGCCCCGCTCGCCGTGAACGTGGCCGTTATCTCCTGATAACTGGCCCCTGCCGGCTTGTACGTCCCTAAAAGCGTCCCATCCACGTAAACGTCGAAGTCCTGTCCGCCGCCGGCGCAGCAGTTGCCCCGCTGCGCCGCCTTGAAGGTGACTGCATAGCTCACCCCGGTCTGGAGCCCCGTCACCTGCTGCGAGACGTGCGAGGAGCTTCCGCCCTGCACGTAGGCCACCTGCGTGCCCTGTGGCGCCGCCGGGTTGCCGGCCGTGAAGGGGCTGCCGTTGCCGCTTACGCCGGAGCCGCCGGCGAAGGCCCACGCCCCGCCCGAAGGGTTGTACAGGTATCCCCCGGCTCCGACCACCGGCGCCTCAAACCCCGCGTTGCCGACGGTGGCCGCCGCCGCCGCACCCGTCTGCCCGCCAGAGATCGTCACGTTGGTGAGCTGCGCCCCCGTCGTGTGCAGAGACGTGTCGGCCCGCAGCGGGTAACCGGGTGCCACCGCGCTCGTGTACAGATGAGTCAGCGCGCCCCCCGCGCCCACCTTGTAATACTTGACCGCCCCGCCCTCGACCGCGATGCGGAAGCGGTCGCCAGCCTGATACGAGACGACGCCGCCCCACTTGATCGTGCCGCCCTCGTAGACATCTACGTAGTTGCCCCCGTTCGGGTAGATGGCGAAGTCAATATCGTTGTAGTGCTGCGAAGAATCACCCACGCTCAGCCCGCACATCCGGTCGCTGACGTTGCCGGCCGTGAACTCCAGATAGCCGTCGCCCGACGCGATGGACTGCACGGAAGAGGCGCCCGCGTCCCAGGCCGCGCCGCCTGTCTTCGTGAGGCTGCTCGCGGAGGTTGAGACGCCGGCCACGTTCTGCCAGGTGACGGGCTGCGGGGCGGCGGCGGCGGCGCCGGCTTCGGCGGCGACTAACAGCTCGCCCGCGCGATAGCCGTACTCCTTCTGCGGTGAAGAGGGCGCGGCGTTCGCCGCGTATTCCGCCAGCAGCTCGCCGCCCATACCGTAGACCTGCCACACGGCCGCGCCCGCGCCGACCTGCCGCTTCACGCGTCGCCCTTCGGCGTCGTACGTGTAAACGGCCGTCGGCCCGCCGAAGAACTGCGCCGTCGTCATCCGCCCTTCGGCGTCGTAAGAGCGAGCGCCCCCACCCGTGTAGGAGTCGTTAACGAGGTGGCCCGCCGCGTCGTAGCCCATCAACTTCTGCCCGGGCAGCCGCCCGCCATCGCCCGGAGCGTAGAGCCGGTTCGAGGGCGCCGCGACTTCCCTGTACGCCGGATTCGACGCATCCAGTTCAAACTGCGGCTCGGGCACGTCCCAAGCCGGCGACGTGTCCCATGTCGCCGCGGCGTTGATCGTGCGATTGCCCCAACGGTCGTAGCTGTACGTCTGGAAGAAGTCGGTCGCATCGCGCTTCTCCTCGACCGAGGCCAGCCGGTTCAGCGCGTCGTAGCCGTAGTACTGCGTCATCTGCGTCCAGCCCGAAATGTCCTCGTCGTTCGGGATGAAGATCATCTGCTTGCGCAGGCTCCCATTGTTGTCCGGACCGCTCTCGGTCCAAGCGGCCTGTGCGCTGTAGACGTTGAGGATGGCGCCGCGGTTCCACCACCCGTCGTCCGAGGCGTGGTGGGTGCCGACGCGGATGTCGGAGAGCTGCCCGCGCGAGTTGTAGAAGAGCCGTTTGTAGAGCGGGGTCTGGGTGCCATACTGCTCACGCTTCATCCCGCCCGTTTCGTCATAGATGATGCCGGAAGAGTAGGTGCGCGCCGTGCCGTCGCCGAGTTCCCCGACGAAGTTCGCGGGCCGGCCCACTACGTCGTAGGTGTAGGTCGTCGTATGGCCCGACGGGTATGTCTGCGTCGTAACGCCGCCCGCCAGATTGTATGTCTGCCCGAGGGTGTAAGCGGTGCCCCATTGGCCGCCGACCCAGAACTGCTGAGACTGCCGCAGCGGACGGCCCTCTACGTCGTACTCCTCGAACGTGGTGCGGGCCGTCTGTGTCGTCGCGCTCCTCCATATGCGCCCGCGGCCCAGCGTCGCCCCGTCGTAGGTCCGGACGACGGCGGGCGTCGCGTCCGTGTAGCTCACGGTCTGTTGACGGTTCAAGCCGTCGTAGGCGTAGGTGGCGACGACGTTGCGCGCGTCCTTGCGCTTCGTGAGGTTGCTCGCGGCGTCATAGACGTAACCGACCGACCACGCGCTGTTGCCGGTGACGGGGTCGGCTAGCCCCGGGAAGTCGGCGTCCGCCGTGAGGCTTCCCTGCTCCGGGTTCTTAGCGCGGACGAGCCGCCCCAGCGAGTCGTAGGCGAAGAAGCGGTGTTGCCCGCCCTGATCGACCTTGCGCAGGTTGCCGGGCGCGTCATAAGTGTAGTCGGTCGCGTAAGCGAGCCCGGCCGGGTCTTCGACCACGCGCGCGAGCCGACCCAGCGCGTCCGCTACACGGCGGAGTTGCTTGCCGGCCTGATCGGTGACGGTCACCTGATTGCCGCTATAGACGGTCGTCACCGTGGCTCCGTCGGGCATCGTCTTGCTGGTCTGCACGCGCCCCAAAGCGTCGTAAGTGGTCTCGACCCACTTGTCGGTCGAGAAGGGCGGTGTGGCGGAGCCCGTGGAGCGGTACTGACGCGAGACACGCTTGACGCGCCCCATCGCGTCGTACTCGGTGTCAGAGGTGAGCCACTGGTTGGACGAGTCCTGATTCTCGTAGACGAACAGGCGGGAGGGGCGGCCCATCCCGTCGAAGAACATGTAGCTGCTCTCGACGACGCCCGATATGTTCTGGAGGGTTTGCGTGTTGACGTAATCACCCTGGTGGTTGCGGGCGTACAAATACTTCGTCCACCCGCCACCCGGCCGAACCACCTTGCGCAACCTGCCGAGCGCGTCGGGCGCGCCGCCGTCGTCGGTGTAGGAGAGGCTTGTGAGCTGATCGTTGGCGTCCTCCATCGCGATCACGCGCCCGGTCGAAAAGTCGTACGTGGTCTCGGTGACCAGCGCCGATGTCGAGCCGTATTGACCCGTCGGGTCGGGGACGGGCGAGCGCTTCAGCGTCGGGTACGCGAAGTGGTACGCCGCCGAATACTCGACCTCCGACACCTTGCCGCGCGCGTCCCAAACTTTTCGCAGGCTCCCGCACTGGTCGAATTGGGTGTGCGTCTCGATCCACGTGTTCGTCGTGTCGAGCCAAATCCGTGCCGTTGTCTCCAGCCCGCGCACATTTCCGAGAGGGTCCGACCATCCGACCGTCGCCCCGCACGCGAGCGGCGCGTAGGCGGCCTCGTCGTAACGAACCTCCGCCTGCGAGACGATAGCGCCGGAAGCGTTCCTGACCCGCGACGAGGATGGCAGCCCGACTAAATTGCGTGCGCGGTAGGCATCCCTCGTTGCCTGCGCGAGCGAGGGATCGTTGACCACGAACGTCGTCTCGTCGGTGCGCGCCGTCGCCCCGAGCGGCATCGCGCTGATGGCGCCGGTCTGCGCGGTCGCCTGACTCACCGCAGCGTAGTGACGCAGCGTCGTGGAAGTGACGTTCTGGTCGGCGTCGTGCTGATAGGAGGTAGTCTGCGCGAGCGCGTCGCCGCCCGTGTCGAGCACGAGCCTGACATCCTTGATCACACGCGGGTCGCGGGTCGCGCCGTTGCTCCCGTTCGTGACGGCCCATTCGTTAAGCCTACGCCGCAGCAGCTGCCGCACGCCGTTCTGGTCGGGCGCCGAGAAGGAGCGCTCCTCCAGCACCCTTCCGACCCGCGCGTCCTGAAAGCCGTATCGAGGGGTGTGGCCGCCGCCGCTGCCCGTCTGGAGGACGCGCTCGCTGCGCGTCAGATCGGGCGCGACGGCGTAGGCCGTGTAGGGCGGGCTCTGGAGGGTGCCGGTCGTCACGCCGTACTCCCAGAGGGCTTCGTCGGTGCCCGTGCCCGACGCGCTCACCCGACGCTGGTTGACGCCGCGGTTGGCCCGGCTGTAAGGCAGATTGGCGAAGGTCAGCCCCGGCATCTGCGCGTAGGTGAAACGTTCGTAGCCGCCCGTCGGGAAAGAGACCTTGTCGATCTCGCCGTAGACGTTGTAGGTGAAGCGGTACTTCTGCCCGGTCGGCAGCTCGATCTCGGCGAGCACGACCGGGTTGAAGATTTGTGGGGCGCAAACGAAGTTGGGAGGGTCCGACTCGAACAGGTACGAACCTGAAACGCGCGTGTAGGTCGAGCCGCACTGATGTTGCCCTATGTAGTGCAACGGCTGGGCGGGGTCAGTCAGGGCCTCCGACAGGTTGCGCCACCGCAGGACGTAATTCACGCCCCCGCCCCCCACGCGCGGCAGCGAATAGATCGTGTCGCCCCGCGCAGGAGTCCGCGGGAGGGGGAGGCCGAGCGTGCGCCCTAAGGTGTCGGTCCACTGCCGCGTCTGGTGGTTGTAGGTGAGCGTGTTGCCGTTGCGGTCGATGAACAGAGTGGGCGGCGAGGGTTGCCCGTACAATTCCAGTCCGCCGTCCGGATCGCCCAGCAGGTAGCGCGAGCCGTCGGGCAGGTAGAGCGTCTTCTCGTTGTTGTCGTAGCGCAGCCGCGAGCCGTCCACGGCGCGGAAGACGCCGGAGAAGTCGGGACCCTGACCGTCGGGCAGGAGGTGCGGCTCGTCGTCCCTCCGCAGCTCGTGCGACGAGCCGTCGGGCAGGTGGACGTTGATACGCGCGATGTAGAACCGCGGCTCGAAGCTATTGGAGCCTTCGAGGTCTTCGCCTCTCGGCTGACCGTCGGAGCGGTAGTGATTGCTCATACCCGTATACTCGATCCGCGGCACGGCGAGGCTCGTCGTCCAACCGGCGGCCGAGTCCTCGGCGAACCGCGGGCTCAGCCGGGTGTGATAACCGGACCGAGTCGAGTGGCTCGATGTGTACTCGATGCGCCAGACCTTCGACGAATAGCTCAAGCCGACGGGCAGCCCCGTCCCCGCCCGGCCTGGCAGGTTGCCGAGAGGAATCTCCAGCCCCATGCCGAGCGTCGAGGGATCGACGCGCGCCCCGCTCCTAAGCGACTGATCCGCGCTGTTCTCGGTGTGTTCGACGGTCTGCGCGACGGCAGACACGTGACACAGCAGGAAGAGGAGCAACGCCGCGCGCCGCACGAGGCGCAGGCACGAGGGGAGCGTGGACGAAGGACGGGCGGCTGAGTGGTTCATCATGGTACCTGAATCCTTATGAGTTGGGTGAGCGGGCGAGCGCGACGAGGGGAGCGTTCCTCGGCGGGGCGCATCTCAGAGCTGTGAGCCTCGGAAGTGTCGGCGCTAGCGGTCGGCTAACGCCGCGCCCCCTGCGCGCGGCATCGCGGACGCGCTCCTCGACACTCACCGTGTACGGAGAAGCATCGCTTTGACAGGCGCACGAGGCCGGAGCCCTAATCTTCGTTCAGGTCTGTGACGACCGCTCGCCTGCCGTCGGATCGACTACGGCGGAAGATACCGGCGGCGCCCGGCTGGCGTCCTAAAATAAGCTAAAATGTTGATTAAATGTTCTAAAGTGAGGAGGAGGCGCCGCCGTTCAACGGCTCGTTTCGCGAGGCGAGCGGTGACACTTGTCGAAGCCGATGCGCTCCATGAGGCTGACGAACCGCGCGTCGGAGCGCAGTCCCTTCAGCTCCGGGGCGACCCGCAGCCATAGCGTCCATTCGTCGCGACTCTCGTAAAGCTTCTCCAGCCACTCGAAGGTTCGCTCGAAGTCGCTCAGCCCGAGGTTGATGAGGGCGACGCCGTAAGGGGAGACGTAGCCCGTCGAGGACTGCTCCAGGAGAGTGCGGAGAGCCTGCGCTGCCTCCTCTTGCTGTCCCGCGATGCCGTGCGCGTAGCCGATGAACCCAAGAGCGAAAGAGGAATCCTCTTCGGCCTGCCGCGCCTTCTGAAACTCGGCGACGGCTTCGGCGAGGCGTCCCTGCCGCAGACGGATCATCCCCAGGCAGAAACGCGCCGGGTAGTAATGCGGGTCCATTTCGAGCACCTTCATCACCTGCTCGATGGCCTGCTCATAACGGCCCATCAGGAACAGGTTCGTGCCCAGGCTGACGCCGATCCAGAGCGAGAGAGGGTCGAGGCTCTGGGCGAGACGCAGCTCGGCAAGCGCCTCGTCGAAGCGCTCGGTGAACATGAGGTATTCGCCGTAGCGCTGGTGCGCCAGCGACGCGCCGGGGTTGAGTTCGAGAGCGCGCCGGAACTCATGCTCGGCGCCGGCCCAGTCGTAGTCGTACCAGAACTTAATCATCGCAAGAGAGGCGTGCGCTTCGGCCAGCGAGTCGTCCAGCGCGACAGCCCTGTGCGCCGCGGCGCTCGCTTTGGGCAGGGCCTCCGGCGGAGGGAGGTGGACGGCCGAGAGACGGAAGTAGCAGTCAGCTACTCCCGCATAGGCGAGTGCGTAGGAGCGGTCGATCTCAATCGCCTGCTCGAAATACCCGATGCCTTTCTTGACCCACTTCGCGGCATACTTGTTCCAGAAGTAGCGCCCTTTGAGATAGAGGTTGTAGGCTTCTGTGTTTTCGGTGTAGCGCTTGAGCAGCCGAAGCTTCTCTTCGCCTGTGATCTTGAGCCGCAGCGCGCCGGCCACGGATGTGGCAATCTCCGCCTGCGCCGCCGGGAGGGCCGAGAGCGGGCAGGCGTACTGCGCGCTCCAGATGCGCTCCCCCCCCGCCACTTCGATCAGCTCGACGCTGATGACAAGCGTCCCGTCCGACCGTCGCACCTCGCCTGCAAGCACCGTGTGGGCGCCCAGCGCGTGACCTGCCGCGCGCGGGTCCGCCTCCCTGTAGTGAAAGGCCGTCTCGCGCGCGAAGATGCGCAGCCGGTGGAGCTGCGACAGGCTGTTAATCAGACTCTCGGTGATACCGTCGCCGACGATTTCGAGCAGTTGATCTTGACCCACGTTCGTCAGCGGCAGCACTGCGAGCGATCTGAAGTCCTCGGCGGTCGTCCCTAAAACGCTAAGCGGCGGCCCGACACTGTGTGAGCCTCCGCCCGGCACCCTCTGAACCCTCGCGACGAAGCGATAGCCGCGCCCCGACACCGTCTCAATATACCTGTGCTCGCTGTAGCTATCGCCGAGGGTCTTGCGCAGCATGGAGATGCTCACCGTGAGGTTGCTGTCTTCGACGAAGCTGTCGGGCCAGACGGCCCGCATGAAAGTCTCTTTCGCGACCACCTCCCCCACGTTCCGGACGAGGAGGAGCAGAACGTCGAAAGCCTTTGCGGTCAGGCGCACGGGTCGGCCGCCGCGCAACAGTCGCCTTCGCGCGGCATCTAAGTAGAACGGGCCGAACTCAAAGACGTCTTGACCTTCTCCAGTCATTCTTCCCCTCCTCAATTAACTCGCGCCGTTGAGGCGGTTGTGTTGCGAGAAATAGATTGAGGCGAGAAGGGGCCGCCTAGCGGGTTCAGTCAGGCGGCAACACTGAAGAGTCTCCCGACGAACCTCGCCTGCTCTACCGAATCCCTTCCGTCCAGCCTCCTGACCTGCCCCTCCCTCATCATGTGCAAAGACTCGACGCCTCCCGGTGTCCGCTCGGCCGTACGGAACGAGCAAAAGCATCGCATCGCCCGCCGCCTCCCGCGGATCGCCCTGTGGTCTTGCTCGATGATGTCGTTGAGGTACTTCACCCTCCGCAGCTTACAATCAAAGGGCAGGACTTTCCCCTTCACAGACGTGGCGAACGCCTCCGGGTACGAGGCGTGCTTGTCCGTGCCGATAGTGAACGGCAGGCGACGATGATCAGCCCTCATCAACTTCTTAAAGAAGCGTTTCGCCGCGGAAACGTCACGTTTCGCGCTCAGCATGAATTCTATCATTTGCCCGGCGGAGTCCACCGCGCGGTACAAGTACTTCCATCCCGTCCCGACCTTCGCGTAGGTCTCGTCGAGCGAGCAAGATCACCGCTTCGTCAAGAAGAAGATGCGGGCGTCACAGTGCTTCAAGCGCTTCCACACGGCGGAGCACACGCTCGAAGGCATTGAGGCGATGAACATGATCAGGAAGGGGCAGGTCAAAAGGTTAGCAGGAAGTGACGCACGTAGGCAGGCGAAATTCGTCGCCGCGCTCTTTCAGATCGCCGCCTGAGAAAGAGTCGACAGTGACCTTCCGCGTTTGAAAATAATTTTCGCAACACTGCCCCGAGGTAAGCCTGGTAGATCCGCCAAGGCATCGAGTCGGGCAGTTGCGGGGCCACGGCACTCTCCCACCAAAGAAGAAAAGGCGAGGCGTCAAGAGAGGTGGTGGTATACTGCTGCCAAATGCCGGCCTTGTCTCGCCAGAATCACCTTTCTTTGCAGCACATTACCTCATAGCTGAATAGAAGGTTGTGTTGCAAGAATGGCATCCCCGGTATAATCCGCTGGTCAGCTGATCATAAATTCTCTCGGAATCATACCCTTGAAGCATAACAAGTCCCCGTTCAAGTGGCGACACTTTGAGCCCTCCGTCATCCTTCTATGCGTCCGCTGGTACTGCCGCTACCAACTCTCTTACCGAGATCTCGAGGAGATGATGCGCGAGCGCGGGCTGACGGTAGACCACGTCACTATATTACGCTGGGTCCAACGCTATGCACCCGAGATCAACAAAAGAATGCGGTCGCACCTGAGGGTGAGCGGCACCTCTTATCGTCTAGACGAGACATACGTGAAGGTCGGGATCGGGTGGAAATATCTGTATCGCGCGGTCGACTCAAAGGGGCAGACCATCGAGTTCATGCTGAGTGCCAGACGCGACGTTTCCGCGGCAAAACGCTTCTTCAAGAAGCTCATGAGGGCCGACCATCGCCGCTTACCGTTCACCATCGGTACAGACAAGCACGCTTCTTATCCAGAGGCATTCGCCGCTTCCGTCAAAGAGAAGGTGTTGCCCTTCGACTGCAAGCTCAGGCGTGTGAAGTATCTTAATAACGTAATCGAGCAAGACCACAGAGCGATACGCAGGAGGTGGCGGACGATGCACTGCTTCCGCTCCTTCCACACGGCCGAGCGGGCGTTAGAAGGAGTCGAGGCGATGCACATGATGAGGAAGGGACAGGTCAAGAGGTTAGACGGGAAAGATTCTGCGGGGCAGGCGAAGTTCGTCGAGAGCCTGTTCGGGTTGGCCGCATAGAGTCAGGCGGCTCCACGACCTTCCTTGCCTCAAACCAATCTTTGCAACAGAACCCAACGAATCACCCTGTCAGTCGAGGATCTGGGGCGAACACATAAAGCGGGCACACTCGCTCAGGCATTTTTGTTAGCGGCTCTTGGGTTCAGAGATACTCTACCCCTTCCGAGGAGTTGGTTTTTTTGTTGGAACCGCTTTCGGTTTTGGCGCATCCGGTTTTTTCGTTTCTAAAGGGATCGGTTCAGGCTTATATAGAACCTGAATCGGCAACGGCGCAAGACTATTTGCCAGATAGAGATTCAACTCGAACTGCCGAACTGCCGGCGAGTCGCACCCGCTATTTTTTAAGAACACTTCATACTCATTTAGCATGATGTCGGATATTTCCGGTTGGGTTTTTGTCCGGCTGGCTAACATTTCATACGCATGATCATAACTCTCCTTAAACGGCTCGCGGATGGCGCCTGTCGTTCCGTAAGTCTCACTGCCCGAAACGCGCTCGCCCCCTTTGGTCAAATAAAATTCATAGACCGTACCCTGTGTCCACGGTACGTCTTTCGTTTGGCGGCAGACCTTGGCGTAGGTCTGATGGTAGGCAAAAAAATTCGTCCAGATCAGAATGGCTTTTTCTAAATAGACGGTGAGCGGACTTGATTTGTCAGTAGCCACGTCGGCGGCTATGCCCAGCATATTACCCGGAGTTGTATAACTTCTGGCGGCGCTTAATTCAGCCCTGCTGGGGAAACGGGTAAACTTACCTTTATAAATATCGCGCATCACTAGCCGATTTGAATACCCTCCGAAGTCATAACTTGGGGGGGCGTTCCGTTTACCTAATTTTATGATCGATGAAAACTTGCTTCGTTCGGCTTCAATTTCTCCGGCAGTGGGGGTTGAGGCAGTCTCCGCCTTTGGTTTTCGAGACGCAATCTTGTTTCGCAGAGTTACGAGACTCAAGGGCCTCTCGCCGTCAGACAGGAATGACTCTTCCGGCACCGGCCTCCAGTAGTATTTGTTGTTTGCCCAAACGCAGCCCCCTCGGACGCCGTCACAACTAAAATCAACAAAAGGCTCTTCGCCGTCGGGAGGGTTTTCGGTCATGCCGTATTCCGATCCGTCGGGCCCGATTTTGGTATTTTTCAGATAGACCTTTAAGAAAAATACGGTCGGGCGATCGCCGCAATCTTTTTCCATCTGTTTAGCCTTAGGTAGGAGTAAGGCATAAATCTCCCGGGCGTTAATCTTGATTTCCGTTTCAGGCGCGACGTCAAACACGGCGATTGCCGCTAACTGATCGCAAGGGTTAGCTTTACTCACAGTGTAGATCGTGTAAACGTCAGTTTTACCCATTTCCTGACCAAGATTTCGCGGGTTTGAACGGGAATATTGAGCCGATAAGTTACTCGCCGTCGCCAAAAAACAGATGATGATTAGGAGAAGCTTCAAGCCTTGCTTTTTCATCGTTTTATTTTCCTTCGGGTCCGAGGTAGTTAAGTATGTTTCGGCCGGTGCTGAACTACTGAAGTGTAAAGGCGTAACCAGCTATTACGAGCGTGCGAGAATCTCGGAGTACAAATTCCGACTCCTGATTCGCTACTTCGCGCTCGACCTGTCCGCCTCTGACACGGCCGAGTTAACCAACTACCTGTGATGAAGGCGGCCATCACCGAAGTGAGGATCGACCACCCTGTGGGGCTGACGGCGACGCGTGCCAGCACTTGCCAGCACGAGGCGGGGGAGTAAGTCCAGCCTTAATCGCCGGACGGAGCCTTGCATTTTTTGAGCGCCGCTTTGCCGAACGGGAAGCGGGCCGAGAGCTTCTTGTCGTTGTCGAAGTAGACCGTCACGGACGGCAGCTTCTTCGAAGCGTCGAGGTAGATGGTGAAGGGCGAGTCGCCCATCGCGTCCGTCGTCAGCAAGGTGACGTTCTCCGCGTCGCGGCCGGCGCAGGCGAAGCACTGATCCAGCTTGCGGTACTCGGCGCGGTCGTCGCCTTTGATGAAGGTGACGACGTCGGCGTCGATCTTCAGCCGGAGCGGCGAGGCGCAGGCGGCGCGGGCCGGCACCCAGTCGCCGCGGAACTGGGGGGCTACGCTGCCCCCGGTCATCTCTTGGGACGCGCCGAAGGAGAGCGCGGCGAGGGCGACGACGGAGGCCGCGACCCTGAGCGCGGCAAAGTCTCTCAACTTGTCGATTGATCTCAACACGGCCGTACCCGACTCCTTCTTTTAATCTGACTCACCCGGGCGGGCCGCTCGGTTAACGTTGCACCTTTTGCATCCGCGACCAGTTCTGCTGAAGTTCCACGGCCGGATCGAAGAGCGAGTTGTTGGTGAGGATGACGGAGCCGTCGGGCCGGCTCCACCCGTGCTGGTAGCCGGCGCTCAGCTCGACCGCGCCGACGTTGGGGTCTTTCCACGTCTCCACCTCGCGGACGGTCTGGATGAAGCGGTCGTGGCTGGCGTCCGAAGAGATCTGTTTCCGCTCCCAGTCCCTCATGCGCGCGTCCGACGCCTCGCTCTGCGCGCGTGCGTAGGCCGCGCTCTGCTCGCCCTGCAGGCGCAGCCGCTCCATGCGACCGGCGTGCTCCATGTTGCCGAGGCGCGTCATGAACTGCTGGTGCGCCTGCTGCCACACGGGGTTAACCCTGTGCGTCGCGCCGAAGGTTTGGAAGAGCTTGATCCCTTCGTCCTCGCGCTCGGGCGGGTAGCGGATGTAGGCCCGCAGAGGGATGTTCGTGGTCGACCACCCGTTGGGCTGGCCGTCGAACATGCCGACGCCCCGGTTCACCGCGTTCTGCACTAAGACCTGGGCCATCCCCTTATCGCCGTCGGGCCACGTGAGCGTGCCGAAGACGGCGGTGCTGGTCTGGTTCACGTTCGTGCCGTACTGCCGCGAGGTCGCGTTGGCTTGTGCGTCGAGTTGATCGATACCGGCCTGCATGCCCTCCGGCGTGTGGATGTCGCTGACGGTCGCGCCGCCGAGTTCGGTGCGCGCCCACTGCTCGATGTACTGCTCGGCGTCGAAGGGCTGGCTCACCCCGCACCCGCCCTGCCGCGCCGCGGCGATTGCCGCCTGCCTGAGCATCGGGTCTTCCTGGTAGCCGAACGAGCGGGCGGGCAGCACCCGGTACTGAATCTGCCCGTCGGGCGAGTCGGCCGAGAACTGCCAGGTGATCATCTCGCCGCGGCACTCGTTCACGCTCTTCCAGCGGACGCCGCCCTCGGTGCGCCAGCCGCGCGGCATCAGCAAACTCATCGCCTCTACGGGACGGTCGAAGCCCTGCTCGTCGAGTATCCGAACGCGCTCGAAGACGACGTAGTCCTTGCCCTCGACCAGGCCGGAGGCGGTCTGACGTGACGTGCCGGCGTCGGCCGAGACGCCCGCGCCCGCCCCGGAGCCGTTTCGAGACGGCGCGCCGTCGTCTCCGAAGTTGCAGGCGATGGCGAGCAGAGCGAGACAGAGGAACGGTGCGAGCGTGCGTGACATGGTTTAAGCCCCGTAGTTGATGAATAGTCTGCGGCAGGAGTCTTCGTCAGCCACTCGCCGCCCTCGTCTCATAAGCCGGGTTGGACTGTGAGGCCGCACCGATGTCCTCGGCCCGCTGGTGCGACGGTGCGAAGCTTCGGGGCCGTCCCGACCGGGCGCGGTTTATACCACTGCCTGCCACCCGACGCAATTAAAAGCGAGACTATAGTACGGTTAGCTCGACTACGGCCCGGTGGGTACTTCCACCTCCGCGTGAGGATGACCGTGCTGGGCTAGCGGCCTACGTGGACTTCGGCTACGGCCTGCCCGCGCGTGGGTCAAGGGACGGCCGGAGGCGGCAGGCGCTCCAGCGCCTTTTCCACCGACAGGCCGATGCCCAGCACCGTCTCGTCGCTCCCCTCCAGCCCGTCCACCTCCAGGCCGACCGGCAGACCCGCGCTTGTCAGGCCGACGGGCAGGCTCAGCCCCGCCAGGCCCGCGTAGGAGGCGGGCACGACGTTCTGCGTGTAGGCAATGGTCGCGGGCACGGCCAGGCCGCCCGGCAGCGTCACGACCTCCTGCCCGACGGGGCCGGCCGCGATGAGGGTGGTGGGGAAGACGATGGCGTCGAGCGCGTTCTCCGTCATCACCGCCTGGTACGCGGCGCGCAGACGTGCGCGCGCTTCGAGGCCCGCCTGGTAGCCTTGCGGCGTGACGGCGAACGGCGCGCCAGGCACGAAGAAGCCGAAGAAGAGCTGCCGCACGTCGGGGCTGGCGACCTGCGCCGCGAGTTGCGCGACCGTGAGAGGCGGGTTGACGCCTCGCAGGTAGTTGGCAAGGTTGGTCGGTGCCTCGTAGAACCCTACCGAGAATCGGAGCGCGGCGATCGTGCCGAGGAACTGCGCGCGCGGCATGACGCTCACCTCGACAATCTGGACGCCGCGGCTGCGCAGACGGTCGAGCGCCGCGTCGTAGCGCGCGACGACTTCCGGGTCGGCCGTGTTGACGAAGTTGGCGCGGTCGACGCCGAGGCGCAGGCGCTTGAGCGACGCGGGACGCACTCTCGATCCCGCCTGCGAAAGCACGCGGTCGAGCAGCACGAGGTCGCGCACCGTGCGCGCGTGCGTCCCCGTGCGATCCTGCGTCTGCGAGATGAGCACGATGCCGTCACGCGAGTAGCGGCCCGCGCTCGGGCGGAAGCCGACCGTGCCGGTGAGCGCGGCGGGGACGCGCACGGAGCCGGCCGTGTCCGTACCCAGGCCGACGGGGGCGATCCGCGCGGCGACGGCCGCCGCCGTCCCGCCGCTGCTGCCGCCGGGGGTGCGGCTCAAGTCGTAAGGGTTGCGGACGGGGCCGAAGAAGGCGTTGTTGCTCGTCGCGCCGAAGGCCAACTCGTGCATGTTCGACTTGCCGAGGAGGATCGCCCCCTCGTCCAGGAGTCGCTGGAGGACGGCCGCGTTCGTCGCGGGCCGGTGCGCGGCCAGCGCCGGCGTGCCTGCCGTCGTCGGCAGGTCGGCCGAGTCGATGTTGTCTTTGACGACGACGGGCAGGCCGCACAGCCGCCCGCAGGGCAGGCCCAGAGACCTTCGGCGGTCGGCCTCGCGCGCGGCCGAGAGCGCCGCGGCAGAGTCGCGCGAGATGAATACGTTCAGGATCGCCAGGGAGTCGGCGCGTCCGAGCAGGGCGGCGACGTAATACTCACTGCTGAGCACGCCGCCCTCCATCAGCTCAAGCGCCTCGGAGGCCGTCAGCTCCGGCATAGACTCGGCGGGCCGCGGCCGGCGGCCCGCCGGCCCGGTCGCATCCGCGTCGCGCGCCTGTCCGAGGGTGAGGGCGGGGATTATCAAGCAGGCGGCGAGGGCGAGGGGCATGATTCTTTTCATGGGGGGTTTCTCCTTCTCGTGCGTCGCGCGGAGGTTGAAAGGAACCGAGGTTAGTGGGGCATCGGCGAGGCGGGGCACGATAGTCCGCACGCGGCGGCTATGTCAACGGTGGCGCTATCAGGCGGCCTGAGGCTTCACGGGAGCCGCGCTCGGAAGACGCTTTCAAACCGACCCCTCCCGGCAAGTGTTCACAAGCGTCTCCTTCGTGAATCCATAGCTATGCCGTAGGCACGCCCTCACTTGAGACTCATAAGTGCTGTGAGGGAAGAGGAGCGGCTGGGAGAAGCCGGCCGGGAAACTCGGGGTATGTTAATGAATGAATGTGATTAAACAAAAGCCTAATATGAATAGGTGCGGCCTCCACCTCGACGGGCCCGCCCTTCTTGGCCTAAGGAGGATCGACACCCAGCTAAATTCAGCCTAACAAGCCGATGTAGCTGGAGTGGGAAGGCAGAATATTTATCGCTTGGCTTCGAGCCACCGCTCGGCGGCCAGTTCGACCTGTGCGGGTGACTCCAGCAACTCGACCTCGCGCCGCAGCCGCATGAAGGCGTGCCATGCTTCCTCTTCCGTCGGGAACGAGGCGTAGTCGAAGCGGCGCAGGTGGACGTGATTCCTCTGCCCGTGGAGCCAGAGCGTGACGGCCCCGCCGTAGAGCTCGGCCGTGACGTCCGACCCCGCGGGCAGGGAGAAGACGTCAGGCCGCTCGTGCGACCGGGTCGTCTCGATGCGCTTTGCCGAACAGAACAAAAACAGCACCGGCTATTGTGCTTGACAGGAGGTTCACCCTCACTATGTTGAGCGACTGCTGTTCCGTTGGGCAAAGCGGACATCAAATATGCTACCTACACTCGACGCGAAAAACCTTGCGCCAATTCTGGCTTGGTACTAACCTGTGCCTGCTTCAACAAGCGGGGCTTCCCGTTGACGGCCAATAGTCTTTGGGCCACCGGCGGTTTCTGAGTGACACTCAACTCCTTTCTTAACTTACTCTGCAATGCCCCCCGTGACGCCAGCTACGGAACTCCTGAAGTTGCCCCAGGGGGGCGGCGCCCTACAGGGTCTGGGTGAAAAGTTCACCCCTGACCTCTTTACCGGGACGGGAAACTTCACGCTCCCCATCCAGTGCCCGGCGGGACGCAACGGCCTTCAGCCTCAGCTTAATCTGACCTACAGCACAGGCCACGGGAACGGCCCTTTCGGCCTTGGTTGGGCCTTGAATGTCCCGGGTGTAACACGCCAAACGTCCAAAGGCATACCTCGCTACAATCAGGATGACACATTCGTCCTCTCCGGCACCGAGGACTTGATTCCGGTGTCGTCATCGCTCCCGAACGTGCGCCGTTACCGCCCGCGCACCGAAGGGCTCTTCGCCTCCATCCAACATCTTTCCGATCCGTCGCAGGACTGTTGGGAAGTGCGAACCAAGGATGGTCTCGTCAGTGTCTACGGAAGCCCCGGCCAGTCCACCGGAGAGAGCGCCGTTGTCAAAGACCCGCACGGCGGGGCTCGTATCTTCTGCTGGAAGCTGACGGCGACAACCGATCTCTACGGCAACCGAATTGAATACGGCTACCGGCGCGACGACCCGCCGGTTGAAGGGCCACCTGAGTGGGACCAGCTCTACCTGCAAGACATCCGCTACGTCGAGTATACAGAGAACGCTCAGCAGAGATTTCTCTACCACATTCGGTTCGTGTATGAACAACGCCCCGATCCGTTCTCCGACTACCGAGCCGGTTTTGAAGTGCGCACGGCGCTGCGCTGTTGTTGCATAGAGGTGCTCGTGGACGATGGCACGCCTCGTCCCGATGGCACGCCTCGTTTCGTCCGCCGCTACGAGTTTTCGTATGACGGGCCGCCGGAAGATGTCCCTCCGAACGGCGCCTCACTTCTGCGAAGCATACGGGTCGTGGGCTACGACGACGCGGGCGCGCGCGGCGGCGAGGAGCTTCCCCCGATTGAGTTTCGCTACGCGAAATTCGCGCCCGAACAGAGTTTCGGCGACTACCATCGAGACCTCATTACGGTAACGGACGGCGAGCTTCCCGCGCTCTCGCTCACACATCCGGACGTTGAGCTGGTAGACCTGTTCGGAAACGGACTACCAGACATACTGGAGACCGGGCTCGTCCAAAGGTATTGGAGCAATCGTGGAGAGGGAAGCTTCGCGCGGCCGCGGGTTATGGATCTCGCCCCGACGGCGCGCCTCTCCGATCCGGGGGTTCAACTCCTCGATGCGGACGGCGACGGCAGGGCCGATCTGCTCGTCTTAAATGGGGCGCTTCCGGGCTACTACCCGCTCACGTTCGCGGGCGAATGGGATCGGCGCTCCCTCCGGCGCTACGAGAACCCGAGCCCCGGCCTTAACTTCGCCGACCCGGAAGTGAGGCTGATCGATCTCGACGGCGACGGCCTGACGGATGTCTTACGTTCGGGCAGCCGGTTCGAATGCTTCTTTAACCACCGCCGTTCAGATCAGGCTTGGCGGCGCGTCGAGCGGCACGAGCGGCGTGCCCTGGAAGATTTCCCGAACGTCAGCTTCTCCGATCCGCGCGTCCGCACGGCCGACATGACGGGCGACGGCCTGCAGGACATCGTCTTCATCCACGAGCGCAGTATTGAATACTGGCCGAATCTCGGCCACGGGCGGTGGGGGAAGCGCGTCCGCATGAGCCGCGCGCCCGAGTTGCCTTTCGGCTACGACCCGCGCAGGGTACTCCTCGGCGACCTCGACGGCGACGGGGCGGCCGACCTTGTTTACGCCGAGGACGGGCGCATCCTGCTGTGGGTCAACCAATCGGGCAACGGCTGGAGCGAGCGCCTTGAGATCAGCGCCACCCCGCCCACGCACGACCAGGTGGATGTCCGTGTGGTGGACTTCCTCGGCAGCGGCACCGCCGGCATCCTTTGGAGTTACGACGCGGGCTCGGCGGCCCGCGCGGCGATGTACTTCCTCGATCTCACCGGCGGGGCGAAGCCTTACCTGCTGCAGGAGATGAACAACAACATGGGCGCGGTGACCCGCGTCCGCTACGCCCCCTCGACGCGCTTCTTCCTCGAAGACGAAACGTCACCGCAGCGGCGCTGGCGAACGAAACTACCGTTCCCTGTTCAGGTCGTCGCGCAGGTGGAAGTGCTCGACGAGATCTCCCGCGGCAAGCTCTCCACTCAATATCATTATCGCCACGGCTACTGGGACGGTGTGGAGCGCGAGTTCCGCGGGTTCGCCTGCGTCGAGCAGCGCGACACCGAAACGTTCGAGGACTATCACCGGCGTGCCCCATTATTCGGCGGCCAGGATTTCGAGCGCTTCGACAAGGACAAGGACGCGGCCCTGCGAAAGCACTTCACCCCGCCGACGCTGACCCGCACGTGGTTCCATCTCGGCGCGCTCGACGAGAACTCCGACGGGATCGAACTGGACTTGTCCGACGAGTACTGGCCGGGCGACGGGCCGCTGCTGCAATATCACCAGTCACCCGACAGCCTTCTGAGCAGTCCGGGCCTTCAAGCCCGCGACAAACGCGACGCCGTCCGGACACTCCGGGGCAGCGTCTTGCGCACAGAGCGGTATGCGCTCGACGATTCGCCACGACAAGACCGCCCCTACACCGTCGCCGAGTCATGCTACAGCGTCCGCGAGGTGGCGCGTGAGGACTCTCCCCCGCAGGATGAGCCGCCGCGGCTCATCGCCTTTCCGCACCTCGACGCGCAACGCACGACGCGCTGGGAGCGCGGCGACGACCCGCTGACGATCTTCACCTTCAACGGCGATTACGACGCCTTCGGCCAGCGCCGACAGCAAACTACCGTCGCATTCCCCCGCAGGGCCGACCGGCGGGTCAGCCACGAGGGGGCCGTCGTCGGCAGCTACCAGCCGGACGAGAAGCGCGTTCTGACCAGCCACACGCGGACAAGCTACGCCGCCTCGCCGAGCGGCAAGGAGATTCACAACCGCGTGGCGCAGGTTAAAGCTTACGAGTTGAACGCGCCGCCGGTCGGCCCCGACATGCCTTCCGACGACGCGGCGACGGCGCTACGGAAGCAGTACGCGTCCGCCGCGCAGATCGTGGGCGTCTTCGAAACCATGCCGGCTAACGCCGCCCGCGTGTTCAGCCACGTCGTCAACCACTACGACGGCGAAGGGTTCGAGGGACTTCCCATCATCGGGCAGTTAGGCGACTTCGGCGCGCTCACAAGGGTGGAGTCGCTGTCGCTCACCGACGCGGTACTTCAGGACGCCTACGATAAGCTTCGCACCAACGATAACCGCCGCCCGGATTATCTCGGCGGCACATCCGCACGACCGGCCGAAGCCCCGGCGGGCTTCGGCACACACACCGGCTACATCCCCAAGACCGCCGATCCGGTGGGCTACGAAGACGGCTGGTATGTGAACACGCAGTGCGTCAAGTTCGACTTCCAAGATGGCACGGGCGCGCCCCGCGGGGTCGTCGTCGCCGTAAAAGACGCGCTCGGCCACGAGACTTCCATCCGGCATGATCGTTTCTCGCTGCTGCCCATCGAAGTCACAGACAGCGCCCGTCTGACTATCAAGGCGGAGCACAACTACCGCGTCCAGCAGCCGGCGCGTGTAGAAGACCCCAACGGCACGAGCACGCACCTTCACTACTCGCCGCTCGGGTTGCCGCAAAGGCGGTTCGTCCGTGGGCTGGACGCGACCGGCGCGCAAGTCTTAGGGGGCAGCGAGGGGCAGCCGGAATTGGAGTACGAGTACGGCTTCCGTGCTTTCGTGGACAGCCCCCCGAACGACCGGAAGCCGACCTTCGTCCACACGCGGCGGCGTGTCCACCACGCAAGCGATAGCCTTCCGGATGAGACGATTGAGACGTGGGAATATTCAGACGGCTTCGGGCGACTCATCCAGACGCGCACACAGGCGGAGGAATGGGTGTTCGGCGCGTCCGGCGATGACGTCGGCTTGTCGGCCACGGCTGGGATTGACCCGGCCACGGCCACTGCGAAGAGGTCTGAGAACCTCTTCGCGGTGAGCGGCTGGCAGAAGTACGATAACAAGGGTCGGGTGATCGAGAAGTACGAGCCGTTCTTCTCGGAAGGGCGGGAGTACCAGCCGGAGAGGGACGCCCGACGCGGCGAACACCTCACGATGTTTTACGACCCGCGGGGCAACGTCGTTCGCACGCGCAACCCCGACGGGTCAGAGCAGCGCATCATTCTCGGCAGACCGCGTTCGTCCACGACCCTGACTTTGGACGACCTCGATCTGGAATCGGCGGACGTTCCAGACAGCTTCGAGCCGTCGCCGTGGGAAACATACACCTACGACTCTAACGACCTTTCCAAGCTTACGCACGCGGGCGTTGCAGGCATGCCCGCAGACCACTGGTTCACCCCCGCAAGCAGCTTGACGGACGCGCTGGGCCGCGTGCTGTGCCTAGTACAGCGGAACGGCGGCGATCCGTCGAACGATTGGTTCGTGACGAGAACTGATTACGACCTGCGCGGCAACGCCTTGCGGATTACCGACGCGCACGGGCGCACCGCCTTCACGCATCGCTACGACCTGCTCAATCGTCCGCTGGCGGTTGACAGCATTGACGCCGGCCTGCGCACCAAGGTTCCGGACGCACTGGGCAGCCTCATCGAATACCGCGACAGTAAAGGCAGCATCGCGTTGCGCACATACGACGGCTTGAACCGCCCCAAAGAACTCTGGGCGCGGGACGACCACGTCGGGAGCCTCACTTTGCGCGAGCGCATCCACTACGGGGACGAAGGCGAACACGAGGCGGCGAAGCTCAAGCACACACTCGGTCGAGCGGTGAAGTATTACGACGAGGCGGGGCTGCTGGAAACACCCGAATACGATTTCAAAGGTAACCCGCTGGAAAGAATCCGCCGGACTATTAAGGACGACGAATTGTCGCGCGGCTGGGTGGCCGCGTGGGAGAGTGAGCACGCCGAAGACGCGATTGAGACGACCGCCTATCAGACGAGCAGCCGCTACGACGCCCTCAACCGACCGATTGAGATCACCTGCCCGCAGGACGTTGAGGGCGGGCGTAAGAGACTCACCCCGCGCTACAACCGCGCGGGCGCGCTGGAAGCAATGTCACTCGACGGCGTCGAGTACGTCGAACGGATCGCTTATAACGCCAAGGGCCAGCGCATCCTGATCGCCTACGGCAACGACGTGATGACTCGTCACGCCTACGACCCAAAGACCTTCCGCCTCTCACGCCTCCGCACGGAGCGGTTCACCTCGACCGCCGGCACAACCGCCGGCGCGGACGGCGCTGTCATTGACACACGCAGTTGGGATGGAGGTAGCAACCCTCTCCAGGACTTCACGTATGCTTACGATCCGGCAGGAAACATCACAACCATCGACGAGCGCACGCCCAACTGCGGCTACATAGATCGCCCGGGCAGTCAGGGGCGGAATCAACTCACACGGCAATTCACATACGATCCCATCTACCGCCTGCTTTCGGCCACGGGCCGTACTTGCCGGAACACCCCATCGCCGCGCGGTCTGGACGACGACTCACACTGCGGTTTCTACGCCGGCAACACGTCCTCGATTACGCAGGAGAACGCCCCCGACCTGACCGAATGTTACAGGGAGCGCTACTCCTACGACCCGGCGGGCAACATGCTGAAGCTTTGGCACCAAACCTGCTCTGCCACATCTCGGAAGCGCGTCTTCGGCATGGGTGGCCTTCCGAACGCTCACTGGAGACAGGCCACTAACAATCGCCTGACGACGTTGCAGGACGGCACGGACACACACAGTTATCAGTTCGACGACAACGGCAACCTGACGCAGCAGAACTCCGAACGCAAACACAACTGGGATCACGCCGACCGCATGGTCGGCTACCGCGTGCAGCCGACACCGACCGACTCTCCCTCCGTCGAGGCGCGCTACCTCTACGGGGCGGACGGCATGCGAGTCAAGAAATGGGTTCGCAATCAACAGGCGCAGGTCAACACGACGGTCTATGTGGATGGACTGTTCGAGCATCATCGCCAAAGCAGCGGTGGCGACACGCACGAGAACAACACGCTGCACATGATAGACAACCAGAGCCGCATTGCGTTGGTGCGCGTCGGAGCGCCGCTCGACGCTACGCGCGACGCCTCGCCACAAATTCAGTACCACCTCGGCGACCACCTCGGCAGCAGCCACGTCGTCGTCGGCGGCACGGACGTGCGGGCCAACAGCTTTATCAACCGCGAGGAATACCTCCCCTACGGCGAAACCAGCTTCGGCAGCTACGCCCGAAAGCGCTACCGCTTCGGCGGGAAAGAACGCGACGAGGAGAGCGGCTTCTATTACTTCGGCGCGCGCTACCTGGCCCCTTTACTATCACGTTGGATAAGTTGCGATCCGTTGGGCCGCGTCGACGGCCTCAACGCTTTTATATACGGGCTCCAGAATCCGCTTCGATACCGCGACCCGACCGGGCAGCAAAACGAGCCCAGCCCCCAGGATAACGCGGCACAGCAATCTTTAGTCGCCCCTTCAGATGTCTGCGGCGTGGACGACGCAGACACTGCCGATCAACCGGCAGGCTCTTCCGCTCCCCCCAACAACATTGCACCGGCGTCGAAGGGCGTCCTCGCCGACCTTGATGCTGGTTTCAGGGCCGCAGCGATGAATCAAGGGATAGACTTTTTACAGCAGCAAACGTACGGTTCGTTGCTAGGAATCCTCGTAATGGCCGGGGACAAAAGGGGGATTCAAGCGGCCACGGATCAACTGGAGGATATGAAGCGGTTTACAACAATGCTCGACAATGCAAGACCTGTCGAACCTGCTTCTACGGCCGGGGCTGCTGGAGGATTGCTCTTTGATGTTGTAATGAACCTGGAGGCACCTGACCTTGGAACGGGCACCCCGGCAAGCAAAGACAATTCTTCCTACAACCCGCCGACCACACCGCTGTTGAGGGGACGACGCTCGCCACGAGACGCGGCGGCTTTAGCGGATCGAGGCATGCGCGTGAGAACCGCGTACCCTTCACAAGACCGACATCACATATTCCCGAAGGAGCACCAGAAGTTCTTTCAAAGCCGAGATATCGACATCGATCAATACACTGCCGAGATGTCCCGGGGAGAGCATTCGGCTGTCCACACTATGGGGTGGAACTCGGAATGGAAGAAATTTATGGATGCAAACCCCGGTGCCACCGAGCAGCAGGTTTTTGAGCAGGCCGGCAGGATGATGGATAAGTACAAGCTCAACAAACATCCCCTCGTCCCCTATCAATGTCAACGATAGCTTGACAAACCGGACATTGAGTTCGATGCCATGAGCCTACGCGTCTAAACGCTCGACCATAACCTTAAGGAGTGTTCTATGCCCATCCCGTTCGACCCTTCGTTCGTCCTCGACCTCGCCGATAAGCTCGGCATCATTCAGGCCGTCAAGGGGAAGCTGCTGCGACAGCCTGACGAGGCGGCCGACAAGCTGGTGATCGTCCTCGACGAGCTGTCCAAGGTTTTCACCACCATCGAGGCCGAACTGGTGCGCTACCTCAGCCTGAACTTCGACCCCGAGGAGAACCTCGCCGACGAACGCGAGACCTTGCTGACGCTGGAGGGCGGGCAGCTCGCGGCGCGCGTCGGCGAGGCGCGCGGGCACTGCCACAAGATCGACAACATCTATCACAAGCACCTGCAAAGATGGTTTCACAGCGTGCTCAACCCCGGCGAAGCCCAGTTGGTCGAAGACGTGTTCATCGACCTGAGCAACGCCGATGGCGGATTCATCCGCGTGCTCGACGAGCTGGCCGACTGGCTCACCACGCAGGCCACCGAGACGCTCGACCTGGTCGATTCACAGCAGTTCGACGCCGCCAACCAGAGAGTCCGAGCCGCCCGCAAAGAGGTCTTGCCCGTCCGCCGCTCCATCGCCAAGGCCCAGACAGACCTGCGCAACCTTCAGGCCGAATTCATCCAGGCATCGGGAACGGCCTAGCCGAAACAGCAGAGGAACCGACTTCATGCCAAGCCAAATCCCCCCTGCCCCCTCGCCCGACACCACCAACTTCACGCTGAAAGTTCAAGACGCGACCGGCTCGAAGCCCCTGCCGGGCCTCCGTCTGCGAGTCGAGACGCTCGACCGGGAAGGCGAGCCAGGGCTCAAGCTCTTCGAGGGGCGCTCTGACGCCGCCGGGGAGGCGAGATTACAACTGCACACGCTGGAGCCTTCGGCGAAACGCGAGGCGTCACTGTTAGAGAGACTTTGGAACTTCATCCTCAAGCTCTTGAGCCTGATCTTCGGCGACCTCAGCCCGTCGCCCTCTCTGCCGAAGCTTCGCGTCATCGTCTTCGGCCTCGACGGCGACGTGCTCTCGCAGCAGGACGTACAGCCGCGGGCCGACAAGCCCCTCATCACGATCCAGGTCTCGGACCAACCGCTGAGAGAGAAGGTCGAGGGCAGGTTCGGCGACGGTCGAACGCTCTTGGGGCGGACGTTCTCGCCTGCCCTGTCGCAGTTTCTCGAAGATAGCAACATAGACTCCCTGGCCGCGCTGCGCGCGGCGAAGGGTCTCGAACCTCCTCCCTCGCTCAGCGATGGTGACCTGAAGGACTTTGAGGAGATGAAGGCACACGCCCGCCTGCAACTGATAAGTCGGGATCATCAGACCAACCGCATCCTCATTGAGAAAGACTACCGCGACGTCCTCTCCATCGCCGAGAAGTCGCTGGGGACGTTCGTGCGCTCCCTCGGCAAAGACCTGCCCGAAACACAGGCCGCACTGATTCACGCGGGTGCCACGCGTGCCACGGCCCAGTTGAATAATCGTTACGTCGAGCAACTGGTTGTCAGGTCGGACGGCCGGCTGATTAATCGAAAAGGCTGGCCGGCTCTGCCTCCCGCGAATAACGAGCCCGCGCCGTGTCCGTGCGAATGCAAGCACGCCCTCAGCCCGCTCGCTTACCTCGCAGACCTCATGGCTTACACCGTCCAACACGTCAAGCAGGGCGGCGACGAGATTGACGCGGGGAAGCTCTCCACCCTGTTCCGCCAGCCCTTCGGCAGCCTGCCGAGGGACTGTTCCGCCTCTGAGACGCTTCTGCATCAGCCGCGCATCTGTATCGAGGTTCTCCGCCGCAAGGCGGTCGCGGACGGCCCGGATATCACCGCCAGGATCGGCACCCACATAACCCGCGCTTACCGCGCGCTCTTAAATCAACTCGTCACTTCCTACGACGAGCTGCGGTTGGCACGTCTCGCCGGAGACGGGCAGAGGGAGAGTCTGGCCGCACGTATCGGGGTCAACGTCTCACACCTCGAAGACCTCCTGCTCGCAGAGCCGGACGAGGCTAAACTCGCGAAGGTGTTCGGATTCGCCTCCACCGACCCCGACGCGGCGGCTCGCGCCGGAGATTGCACCTTGTTCGGGTGGCGGATGGAGACCCTGCGCGCGCAATGGGCGGCGCAGGACGACGCGCGCACGCTGCCGATTCTCGATCCCGACCAGATCAGAGCGGGGTGGATCAGGCTGGACGCCACGGCCGCCCTCAACCTGAGTGAGGAATTCGCCGCGGAATTGAGCAGCGTGTTTAAGGTCATTAGAGCCACGGTGGTAAATCAGCAGATGCTGGAAGCGGTTCTGTCTAGCATCCAGTTGCAGGAAGGGGCTGATGTCAGACTTCACGCCCTAAACTTGAAGTTCAATGACGCCGTGTTAGAAGCCCAGTGGGCGTTGCGCCAGGAGGGTAAGCCTTACGAGCCGAAGTTCTTAATAGATGCCAATGGAAATCCGGTGTCTCGAACTCTAAATGTTGCCGAGTTGGATGGGCTGCTCTTCACTTGGAAAGCGTTGAAGTCCGGCGTCGCGACTGATCTCGACAAGGAACACCTCTGGCATCTCCTCGTGGGCGTCGAGAAACGCAACTACCTCCATGTAAAGTGGCGCGGGCGCGAAAGGGCGCAGGGTCTCGCCGTCACGCCCGACAACTTCATGCCGACGCCCACCATCGCGCAGTCCCTGTCGTCAGAGACCGCGGGGCCTTCCGAAGCCATGCTTGAATGGCGGGTTGACGTTGCCTTTCGCCGCGACTGGCTCCACCTCCTCCAGGCCCGCGAGCAGCAGGTGGCCGAACTGCGCCAACAGTTGGCGAGCGCGGTGGAGTGGGCTGAAGAGGCCGTGCTACCCACACTGCGCGACGACCTCATAGACGCCGTGGGCATGACGGCCGCCGAGGTCTCCAACCAGCTTCTGATTCACGCCTCGGCCTCCGGCTCCCAGAAGACGACCCGCGTGGCCCAGGCCATCGAGACCTTGCAGCTTCTGATGTGGGGTATCCGAAGCGGGCAGTTCGAGAATCAAAGCCTGAGCCTCGACGCGCCGAACTTTGAAGAGGAGTGGAAGTGGCTCGGCTCCTACGCCACTTGGCGCTCGGCGATGTTCGTGTTCCTCTACCCGGAGAACGTCTTGATGCCGTCGCTCTATCGAAACGGTAGCTGGACGTTCAACACCGCGAAAAAACTCATTTCGGGTGAATTCACCCCCTCGCCTTCAGATGATGAATGGGCTGTCGGCTACGCCAACTGGGGGCTTGGAGTTTTGTCGCCTACAAGTCCTGAAGGAATCCGCAGGATATTGTTCTTCATGTTGCTTGTACGAACGAACGATGGCACCGCGACGGAGCTTCAATACGAGGAAGACCTCAATCCCTATTTTCGCTGGGCGGAATGGGGAGAAACTATTTGGGACGATCCCCGCGCCCCATGGCCATATCAGTTTGTCTATCTCAAGAGTCCGGATGATGTGCTGGTGTGTCCGGGGCATTTCAATGCTGAGGGAGGGCCGCGGGCATTCAACTGGGCCAACTCTGATTATGAGATTGAAGACACCTACCTGCTTCCACTCCACGCCGCACTGACTCTTCAGCAACGAGGTGAATTTGAGGCTGCCCTCGATTTCTACCGGTGGGTCTATGATTTTACCCGCGGTGAGTTCAGGGCGCCGAGAGTCAAAGAGCTGTTGGACGCGCGTCAGGGTGAGGTTCAACGGTATGACGAGTGGCTGGTTGACCCGCTCGACCCTCACGCCGTGGCGAAGACCCGAGCCGGGGCGGACGAGCGCTTCATCCTCATTTCGGTCATTCGTTGCCATCTGGACTACGCCGAATCCGAGTTCGCCAAAGACACTCCCGAATCCCGCGCCAAAGCACGTGAGCTGTATGCTACCGCCGCTCGACTGTTGAACTCCGAGGCCCTCGGCACGCCCGACGAGTACTGCGACTCGCGTCTGCGGAGGTTGGTAATCGAGGTCGGCGAGACCGAGTACCGGCAGATGGTGGTTGCGGTGCTGAAAGGTCTGCGCGTGGGTTCGGGGTTCGTGTTGAAGGAGGATGTGTGGAAAGAACTTGCTGAGGACTTGAAGGATGTCCTTCCCTCTCCGCCGCCGGACCCGCCGAGATTGGAAGCGGAGGTCAGAGAGGATGTAAAAGCGGTCTTTGAAAAGTACCTATCTCAGCCGACGCCCGCGCCCACCATCAACGAGGTGCTGAAACACAGCAGCATGGAGCTGCGCGTGGCGATGGAGACGATGTTGGGCGATCCCCGGTTGTTCTTTCAGATACAGCAGAGCAGCCAGCCGGCGAGCGCCATGCTGATGTCTCAAACTCTCTCCACCGTCGCCGTAGTTCCCCCCGGTACGATTGTCATCAAGGCTCCGAGCTTCTCCTTCTGCATCCCGCCCAACCCTTTGCTGTTCGTGCTCAGGCTGCGTACGGAGGTGGGACTGTTCAAGCTGGATCATTGCATGAACGTGGCGGGCATGACCAGACCCACGGAGCCGTACGGCGCCCCCACAGATGCGCGCTCCGGCATGCCGACGATCTTGCCGGACGGACGTATTTCTGCGCCCGCCGCCCGCGCGCTACCGCCCACCCAGTACCGCTACAAAATTTTAGTCGAGCGGGCCAAGCTCCTAGTCTCAATCGCGCAGCAGTTGGAGGCATCCTATCTTTCAGCACTCGAACGCAAGGATCAGGAAGACTACAACATCCTGCTCGCGCATCAGCAGCTCGGCGTCGCCCGCGCGACCGTCGATTTGCAGACGCTGCGTGTCACGGAGGCCACGCACGGCCAAGACCTGGCTGATCTACAGCAGGATAGGGCGGATGAGATGTTCACCCACTATGATGATCTTATCAAAGCCGGATGGTCGGAGGGCGAGACGTGGGCCGTCAATCTTTCGAGGCTCAACACAGGGATCCAACTCACTGTAGCGGCGTTGACCGCGGGCGTCGCCGCCCTCGCCGGAGGGGTCAGCTTGGGGATCATTACTGCCGGAAGCGGCCCCGGTGCGTTTGTGAGTGGTCTGGCAGGTGCTGCCGGCACGACAGCGCTGGCGATGAGTGCGTCCCAAACAGCCTATTCATCCGTGACCGGCGGCCTGTCTTCATGGGTCTCCACCCTCTCCATGATCACGAACTTCGAGCGCCGCGAGGAGGAGTGGAAATTTCAGAAGGCGCTTGCGGAGATCGACCAACAGCTTGCCACTGCTCAGAAGACTCTGGCCGATGACCGCCACGACATCGCCGTGAAGGAGAAGAGCATCGCCGCGATGCAGTCGGAGAACGCGGGCGACGTGGTTAACTTTCTCAACAACAAGTTCACGAATCCCGAACTTTACGCGTGGATGAGCGGCGTCGTCGGCAGCGCGTATCGTTACTTCCTGCAAGAGGCCACTTCCGTCGGCAAGCTGGCGCAGAGGCAACTCGCCTTCGAGCGGCAGGAGCCTTCCCTGGGCTTCGTGCTGGATGATTACTGGACTTACACCGACAGCCAGAGCCTGCTGCCAGGCGATGACTCTTCGCCCGACCGCAAGGGACTGACCGGCTCGGCCCGTCTGCTGCAAGACCTCTACAAGCTCGACCAGCAAGCCTTCCTCACCGACCAGCGCAAGTTGCAGCTCTCCCGCACGCTGTCGCTAGCCCTGCTCGACCCCCTAGCCTTCGCGCAGTTCCGCGAGAGCGGGCGCCTCCCCTTCAGCACGACGGTCGAAATGTTCGACCGCAACTTCCCCGGCCATTACCTGCGCCTCATCAAGCGCGTGCGCGTATCCGTCGTCGCGCTCATCCCGCCCACCGAGGGCATCAAAGCCACCCTGACCCTCCAGGGGCCGTCGCGCGTCATCACGGCTGACCCGAGCGGCGCCGCCTTCAACGAGACCGTCATCAACCGCTTGATTGAGAGCGTGGCGCTCTCGTCGCCGCTGAACGCCACGGGCGTCTTCGAGCTTGTCGAGCAGCCGGAGATGCTCCTCCCGTTCGAGGGGAGCGGGGTGGCGGCCGGCTGGCTCTTCGAGATGCCGAAGGCGGCTAACCCCTTCGACTACGACACGCTCGCCGACGTGCTGGTGACGGTCGAATATACGGCCCTGCACAGCGACATCCTGCGCCGACGTGTCATCCAGGAGATGGATTCACGGGTCAGCGCCGAGCGCGTCTTCAGCCTGCGCCGCCAGTTCCCGGATCAGTGGTACGCCCTACACCACCCGAGCTCTGGGCCACGGAAGATCAATCTCAAGATTGGCCGGTCGGACTTCCCACCGAACATCGCCAATGACCTGCACATTCAGCACCTCACGATCTTCTTCGCGCGTCAGGACGGAGTGACGTTGGAGGGAAGCCTCGACGAGATCAAGCTGACGCCGAAGGCTCAAAACGGCGCGGCTGCGACCTCCGTCAGCGCGGGCGCCCTCGTGAAGACAAAGAACGGCGTTGTGAGCACACGCCAGCCCGCCGGCGCGCCGCTCCAGCCCTTCGTCTCAGGAGCCTGGACGCCTATCGGCGAATGGGAGCTCTCCTTCGCCGCGGATCAGGACACGTCCGACCTCTTTAAGGAAGATGAGAGCGGCTTGGATGACATCCTGATGGTGATCACTTGGCAATCTACCGCCCTTCCCTGGCCCGCGGCGTAGTGACATCATGCAGCTTTGCCTAACAGAACAAAAACAGCACCGGCCGGCGAGCACGTGCTAACGGCTGGCCTCTTTACGAGAGCCGTTAATTAAATGGTGCCGCCGGCCTACCGAATCCCATCACGCGCCGCGACCAACAAGATCACCTAGATGAGCGCGAACAGAGTGGTGAGACAAGCCTCGTCGAGTCGAAGGGCACGTGTGTCAGAGCCGGTCGAGGCCCTCCCTGCCGTGGTCGTACTTCATCACCGTCTTCGGGTCCCTGTGCTTCGACATCATCTGCACCTGCCGGTAGGTGAGGCCGGAGTCGAGCGCCCGCGTGATGGCCGTCCTCCGCAGGTCATGGGGAGACAGATCGCCGATCCGCGAGTAGTCGGCCCAGCGCGCCACGATCTTCTGCACCATGCGTGAGGAGAGCGGCTTACTGAATTCCAGCGTGCGGTAGTTCACGTGTGGCTGGAAGAGGTAGGCATCATCGCCGCCCGAATGCGAGATCTCCCTTCTCTTCCGGTCGAGCCGCAGGTACTCGTCGATAGCTTCCTTCACGTCCTTGGGCAGCGGCCAGACCTCCTCCCTCCCGCCTTTCACCTTACAGCGCAGCGTCCACCGCCCGTGGCTCCATTTCATCGAAGAGGCACGCAACGAGCAGACCTCCGACACTCGCAAAGAGAGTCGGAGCATCACTAGCATCAGCGCGTAATCCCTCGTGCCCTCGGGCTTCTCCCGATCCGGCCCGGCCAGCAGGTAGCGCACCTCCTTCACCGTGAGGGTGCGGCCCGCCGGCTGCGACGACACCTCGGGCGGCGGCACCAGCCTCGTCGCGGCCGGGTTCAGGGTGACGGCCCCGGCCGCCCGCAGGTGCTCGAAGAAGGAGCGCACGACCGAGAGCTTGAACGAGACGGTCGCCGCGCTCCTCCGCTGCGAGCGGAGCGTGTCGCGCCAGCGCAGCAGCTCGGCGGGCACAACGTCGGCCGGGTGTCTCATCCCCACGAAGCGGAAGAACTCTAGGAGCGTGCGGCGGTAGGCCCTGCGCGTCTCTTCGGAGGTCGACTTGTAAACGAAGGGGGCAGCTGAGCGCGGGTCGAACCTCCGCTCGGCGAGTTCCCCGCCGCCGCGGATTCCGGGGATCAAGGCTTCGATGGGCATAGCTCAGGGCCTCTCAGAGCCGATTTGACGAGCAAAATCGAGGTGGATCATGGCTCAGCATGCCGATCCTGTCAAAGCTTTGCCCCAAAAGGTGATACCCGGTATCCACTTATGAGGCAGCCGCCATTTCTGCCCCAAAAGTCGCCCCGATGCCCAACTCGTAAATCGACTGAATGACGCAGCACAGGTTGTGCGCCAGCACCTTGCACAAGACCT
>DATCVD010000628.1:0-2965 GCA_036567125.1 Pyrinomonadaceae bacterium
CGAAAGGCTCGCGGACTATTTCGAGTTGGTCGGGCGCTGGAACAAGCGGCTGCACCTCGTCGCGCCGTGCGCGCCCGAGGAGTTCGCCGTCCGGCATGTGCTCGAATCGCTCGCCGCCGCGCGCCACCTCGGCCGGGGCGCGCGCTTCACGGACATCGGATCGGGCGCGGGGTTGCCGGCGATCCCCTGCCTCGTCGCGCGCGCAGACCTCACGGCCACGCTCGTCGAAGCCTCCGCGAAGAAGTGCGTCTTCCTGCGCGAGTCGGCGGCCGCGCTCGACTTGCGCGGGCACGTGCAAGTGATCAATTCAAGGTTTGAAGAGTTGCCCGCGCCGGAGGCCGACGCCGTCACCTGCCGCGCACTCGAACGCTTCACCGAGCTGCTGCCGAAGATTCTCGAATGGTCGCGGCCGACCGCGCGGCTGCTGCTCTTCGGCGGGCAGTCGCTCGGCGAGGCGATTGAACGAACGGGCCGGGCCGTCGAGCCTCACCTCCTGCCGGAATCAGAGCGGCGTTTCATCTTCGTCGTCCAACCGGCGACGAATTCGTAGGGGCGAGGGTAAGCCCTGCCGCGTCAGAATGCGCGCGGTAAATTCAGGCGTGAAAAGTCGAAGGGGCGAGGCACTTTCAACGTGCCTCGCCCCTTCGTCGCTCGGTTCGGTTTGTTCCCGGTCAGCGGACGACGCGGACGGTGATGAGTTGCTGGCCTTCGATGACGAACTCGGCCGCGGGCAGTTCCTGCTCGGCGACCGGCGAGAGCGCCGTCGTCGTGTAGCCGCCGCTGCTGCGGTCGCTGTTGAGCGTGGCGACGACGGAGGGCGGGAGGCTGGGCAGCTCCTCCGTGCCGACGACCGCGCCGGCCGAGGGCCGCAGCAGGCGGACGTAGAGCCGGTCGTTCTTCTTGATCTTGTTGATCGCGCCGACGAGCTGCGCCAAGTCGCGCGGCACGAAGTTCTGCGCGGCCGACGCCTGCTGGGCCGCGCCGCCGTCGCCGACGAACAGCACGAGCTGGCCGAGCGGCACGTCCGTCGGGATCGTCACGGGGATGCGCTGGACGAACTGGCGTCCGGAGTCGGTGCGGACGAACGCCTGCACCTCGACCGTCTCGCCGCGGCCGACCTCCGAGCGGTCGAGCACGATGCGGTCGAGCGTGCCGGCCTTGCGGATGTCTTCGGAGGTGATGTCGAGCGTGATGCCGTTGATCGCGACGTTGTCGAAGCCGCTCGAAAGCAGCGCGGCGACGGGCGCGGCCACCGCGCCGGCGGCCTGAAGTCCCGCGTTCATCGAGGAGAAGCGGCGCTCAAGCCGGACGGGCTGCTGGCCCGCCACGTCGATGCGGCCGCAGACGCTGACGGTCGCCTCCCCCAGACTGCGCTCGGTCGAGGTGAGCGTCGAATAGACGGTGATGTTCAGGAGGAGCGGCGTCAGGAACTGATCGTTCGCCACCTCGAAGGTGTACTTGTCGGTGCGGTCGCGGCTGGTTTGCAGGTTGACGGTCACGGGGATCATCTTCGGCGCTTGCCCGAGCTTGCCGTAGATGCCGGTGGCGCGATCCTGCGAGACCGTGCCGACCATCTGGCCGGGCGACGAGAGCTTGAACGAGTTGTTCAGGTTGGCGATGACGGTGACGACGGAGGATTCGGCCATCGGCATGTCGGAGACGCCGAGGCCGAGGAACGGGTGGCCGAAGGCGTAAACTTTATCGCCGTCGCGCCACGTCACGGTTCCGGCGGCGGCGAGCGAGAAGTCGCCGCGGACGAGTTGCGCCGAGACGCTTGAGCCGGGCAGCAAAGTCTTCTCCGTCACCTTGCCGAGCGGCGTGATGGGCGACCCCGATCCGACGCCCGCGACGGGCAGCAGCCCGCTCGCCTGTAGCTGCGGCGCGAAGCGCGCGAGCGCCTCCGGCGAAACGCCCGTGAAGACGACGGGCGTACTGATCGGCAAAAGTTGCTGGCCGAGCAGCGCGTGCAGGGGCGAGCCGGCCGCGACCGGCGCGAGGAACGGTGCGCCCGCGACCATCGGCTTCGGCCAAGCGGGCTGCCAGTCGGTCGAGGCGAGTTGGGCGAAGGAGTAGGTGCGCGTCGCGGCGTCGGCGCGGCGGGCGGCCGGCGCGCGCTCGAAGATGTCCACCATCTGCTTGATCGGCGTGATGCCGGCGATGGGTTCTTCGGCGAACGGGAAGGCGAAGGCGACCGCGCCGACCAGCTTGCCGTCGATGAAGACGGGCGAGCCGGACATGCCGCCGAAGACGCGCGTCTTCTCGACGTTCTTGCCCGTCAGCCGCGCGATGATGGCCGACTGCCGCGGGGCCGGAAAGCCCTGCAACACGCCGAGGACTTCGACGCCGAACTCCTCCGTCTCCGACCCCTGAAAGACCGTCCGGCCCACGCCCTTCTGGCCGGGCCGCACCTCTTCGAGCGGGAAGAAGCCCGCCTCGCCCTTCGGCGCGGACTTGGCCGGCAAGGTCTGCGCGCTGGCGTCGAACGCAACGAGGGAGACGAGGAGCGCGGCGGCGGCGGCGAAACTTCTTTTCATGGAATCTCGGGTGAACGGCAAAGGGCGAAGATTGCAGGTCTTGTTCGGGAACCACTCCCGGACGTTGACTTAGATGCGCGAGGGCGAAAATTTTCAGCCCGAAGCCGACTATAACTTTCGCTTTCTCAGATGGTCAAGGAGGTCAAATGGTTGGAAAGCCGCGCGGCGGCGGGGGGCGCAAATTGCCGGCCGAAACGGGTTTAGGCCCGGCGGACGCCCGCGCCCCGACTTTTGCCTTTCGGTTTTTTCGGTGATAACTTCGCTCGCGGCGCGAGCAGCGCGCCGGCCGCCTCTGGTTCTCCGATGCCCGACTTGGAAGGCTTCATACTCGTGGGCGGCGCGTCGAGCCGGATGGGCCGCGACAAGTCGCGCCTCCTGCTCGGCGGCCGGACGTTCGTCGCGCGCGCGGCCGACGCGCTCGGCACAATCGC
>DATCVD010000629.1:0-2710 GCA_036567125.1 Pyrinomonadaceae bacterium
CTGGCCGAAGCGGGCGCGCGGGTCGCGCTCGTCAGCCGCAGGGTTGAGAACCTTGAGCCGGCGGCCGAAGTGATCCGCGCGGCCGGCGGCGAGGCGCTGCCGTTCGCGGCCGACGTGCGGAGTTACGAAGAAGTCGAGCGCGCGGTCGCGGCGACGGTGGAGAAGTTCGGCAAGCTCGACACGGTCGTCAACGGCGCGGCCGGCAACTTTTTGTGCAAGCCGGAGGAGTTGTCGCCGAACGGCTTCGGCACGGTCGTGGACATCGATCTCAAGGGCACGTTCAACGTCTGCCGCGCCTCGTTCGCGGAGCTGCGGAAGCGCGGCGGCGTGATCCTCAACATCAGCGCCACGCTCCACTACCTCGGCACGCCGATGCAGCTCCACGTCTCGGCCGCGAAGGCCGGCGTGGACGCGCTGACGCGGAACCTCGCCGCCGAGTGGGGCCGTTACGGCATCCGCACGAACGCCGTCGCGCCCGGCCCCGTCGAGGACACGGAGGGGATGAAGCGTCTGCTGCCCGCGCCGCTCAAGGAGAAGCTCCGGCGGCAGATTCCGCTCGGCCGCTTCGGCTTGGTTAAAGACATCGCGCAAACGTCCGTCTTCCTCTGCTCCGACGCCGCGAGTTACATCAACGGCGCGGTCGTCGTCGTCGACGGCGGCCACTGGCTCGCGTCGAACCGCCTGCTCGGCGGGGAGTGAAGGACGTAGATCGTTAAAAGCCGTGAATCGTGAATCGTCAATCGTGAATCGAGGGGAAGGGAGGAACTCCGTCGGCTACGGAGTTAGTCTGCGGGTTCGCGCTCTCGCGGTGTCCTGCGCCGCGCTGCTGGCCGCCTCGTCCTGCGGCGGCGCGCGCGCGCAGCGCGAGGTGTCGCCGGAGACGGCGCGGCAAGAGTTGGCGCTGCGCGGGATTCCGTTCAAGGAGAAGGAGTTCGTCCAGAGCGCGACGCACGGCGACGAGTGGGCCGTCCGCCTCTTTCTCGCCGCCGGGATGAGTCCCGGCGTGCGCGACGAGTCGGGGCAGACGCCGCTGCTCGCCGCGGTGGGCGCGGAGCACTACAAGCTCGTCCGGCTGATGCTCGCCCAGAAGCCGGACGTGAACCAGCGCGACCGCAACGGGCTGACGCCGCTGCTCCACGCCGTCTCGGACGAGGAAACGGAGGTCGTGCGCCTGCTCGCGCAGGGCGGGGCCGACGTGAACGCGCCCGACAAGGACGGCTGGACGCCGCTCCACTTCGCCGCCGCCGCCCCGAACTTCGAGATCACGAAGGCGCTCGTCGAAGCGGGCGCGAACGTCTCGGCGCGCGACAACAGCGGCGCGACCCCGCTTCAGTGGGCCGCCTTCTACAACCGGCCGGACGCGGCGCTACTCCTCCTCGAACGCGGCGCCGACGCGAACGCCGCGAACAAAGTCGGCGGCACGCCGCTCATGATCGCCGCCGCGCGCGGGCACGCCGAAATGTGCACCCTCCTGATCGGGGTCGGGGCGAGGACAGACCTCCGCGACGCGCGCAAAAAGACCGCCGCCGACTGGGCCGCCGCCGCCGGCCACGACGCGCTCGCGCGGAAGATGAAGCGGTAAGAAGCTGTTAGCTGTTAGCTGTTAGCTGTTAGCCAAATCAGGAAGGCGAAGGATTACAGTCGGCCTCTTTTCTATGTGCGGCCATCGCTGAAAACTAACGGCTAACGGCTAACAGCTAACGGCTAACGGCTGACAGCTTATTCATGCTCCTCGTCATCGACAATTACGACTCGTTCACCTACAACCTCGTGCAGTATTTGTGCGAGTTGGGGGCGGAGCTGGTCGTGCGTCGGAACGACGAGGTGACGGTCGAGGAGATCGGGCGCGAGCTGCGGCCGGAGAAGATCGTCATCTCGCCGGGGCCGGGGACGCCGGACGGGGCGGGCGTGACGCTCGAAGTCGTAGAAAAATTCGCGGGCCGCGTGCCGCTGCTCGGCGTGTGCTTGGGGCATCAGGCCATCGGGCAGGTCTTCGGCGGGCGCGTGGTGCGCGCGCCGCGGCCCGTGCACGGGAAGCCGGCCGAGGTCGTGCACGACGGCCGGACGATCTTCGCGGGCGTGCCGCGCCCCTTCAAAGCCGGCCGCTACCACTCGCTCGTCGTCGAGCGCGACACGCTCCCCGCGTGCCTCGAAGTCTCGGCCGAGACGGCCGACGGACTCGTGATGGGCCTGCGCCACCGCGAGCTTGCGGTCGAGGGCGTGCAGTTCCATCCCGAATCGATCCTGACGGAGTCCGGCAAGCGGCTGCTCGACAACTTCCTCCGCGCGGCCTGACGCGGGGCAGGAGTCAGGAGATAGGAGTTAGGATTTAGAGGTTTTCAGATTTCAAATCTCAAATCCCGAATCTGAAATCTCAGACCCTGACTCCTAAATCCCAGCTCCTAAATCCTACCCTGAGAATTTGTCTTGACGCGCCCCCGCGCCCGTGAGGTATGCTGCTCGGCGAAGTAGGGACACCTTACCCGCGGGCGCGTGCAGTATTGTTACCCGCCAACGCCCGCCAGTGCCGCACCGAATCCACCCGCCCCGGAATCGAGTGAGCCAGACGATGAGCGCATCCGCGCGTGCGACCGACAGCCAGAAGAGTGGCCGCGATCAGGGCCGCGTCCTGCTCGTGACGGACGAGGCGGCGCAGCCCGCGCACCGCGCCGCGCTGGAGCGCGCCGGCTTCGCCCTCTTCGGCGTCGCG
>DATCVD010000630.1:0-3972 GCA_036567125.1 Pyrinomonadaceae bacterium
GGCGCGGCCCGTTCAGCGCGCCCCGCGTTTGAGCGCGAGGGTGAGGCCGTCGGCGACGGGGATGAGGCTAAGCGCGACGCGCTCGTCGCCGTGGAGCTTGCGGTTGAGGGCGCGGATGGCCGCGGTGTCTTCGTCCGTCACGCCGGCGTCGGCGACGCGGCCCGACCAGAGCACGTTGTCGATGCAGACGAGTCCGCCCGCGCGCAGGAGTTCGAGCGAGCGCTCGTAGTAGGCGTCGTAGTTCGACTTGTCGGCGTCGATGAACGCGAAGTCGAACGAGCCGGCCTGCCCGTCGCGGAGCAGCGCGTCGAGCGTGTCGAGCGCGGGCGCGAGGCGCAGATCGATACGGTCGGCGACGCCGGCCTCCCGCCAGTAGCGGCGCGCGACGGCCGTCCACTCCTCGCTCACGTCGCAGGCGACCACGCGGCCGTCTTCGGGGAGCGCGAGCGCGACGGCGAGCGAGCTGTAGCCGGTGAAGACGCCGACCTCAAGCGTCTTCTTGGCGTTGAGGAGCTGAACCAAGAGCGCCATCAACTGGCCCTGCTCCGGCGCGATCTGCATGTTGGCCTCGGTCATCGCGGCCGTCTCGGCGCGCAGCCGCCGCAGCGCGTCGTGCTCGCGCAGCGACACGGCTTGCAGGTACTCGTAAACCTGATCGTTGAGCGCGAGATACTTGATCGACATCCTTCAGACTCCCCGACCCTTCGCGACCCCCCGCAACCCCCCGCGACCCCCGTGGTTAATTCCGACGGGCGGCTCACGCGAGATTGAGTCGCCCCGCCGGCGACGCGTCAGAACGAATACTTGAGCGCGAACTGGATGCGGCGCATCGGGGTGACGGTGTCGGTGGCCGTCCCGAAGCCGTCGGCTTCGAGGAAGCGGACGGGGATGCCGTAGTTCGCGCGGTTGATGAAGTTGAAGAAGTCGGCGCGCAGGAGCAACTGCTGCCGCTCGCCCAGCCGGATGCGCTTGATCACCGCCATGTTCAGGTCGAGGACGTTGCCGGCGCGGAAGGTGTTGCGGCCGACCGCGCCGCTCTCGCCGACGGGCGCGAGCAGCGTCGTCGGGGCGACCGTCAGGCGGTAGGGCCGGCGGCGGTCGCCGGTCTCGATGATCCCTTGCGTCGAGTTGGGCCGGTCGGTCAGGTTGCCGTCGAGGTTCACGTCGTAGATCGAGTTGACGGTGAAGGGCTGGCCCGTGCGGAAGCTCCCCAAGCCCGCGAGCTGGACGCCGCCGAAGACGAGCCGGGCGGCGCGGCTGTCGAAGCGCGGGAAGTCGTAGATGAAGTTGTAGGTGAAGCGGTGGCGCACGTCGAAGTTCGCGGGGCCGCGCTCGGCGGCGAGGTTGCGCGGGTCTTGCGGGAGCGCGGACGCGCCGGCCAAGTCGAACACGTCGGACACGTCGTCCGTCGCCTTGCCGAAGGTGTAGGACGACTGGTACTGCAACTGCCGGCGCAGGCGGCCGCGCAGTTGCAGTTGCAGCGAGTCGTAGCGCGACGAGGCGGTCGTCTCGAAGCGCGAGATCGGGCCGGCCTCGGGGCTGGGGCGTCCGCCCTCGGGCGGCAGCGAGATGCCGATGAAGACCGGCTGCCGCGGGTCGTCCTCGTCGACGCGGACGTCGAGGGGGACGAGGACGTTGTTGATGCCGAGGTTCGGCGTGTTGAAGCGCAGCAGCCGGTGGCCGCGCGTGCCGACGTAGGCGGCCGAGGCGACCACGCTGCCCGACAACTGCTGCTCGAAGGAGACGGTGAAGTGCTGCGCGCGCGGGAGCCGGAGGGCGCGCGCCGGGAGCGTCGCGCCGAAGACGTTCGCTATCGGCTGCTCCTGCCCGGTGACGATCAGGTTGATGAAGCGGACGAGGTCGCGCGTCGTGAACTGCGGGTTCAGGCGGTTGAGCGTGCCGGGCTGGACGAGGCCGAGCTGCGGGTCGCTCGGGTTCTGGAGCACGAGCGGGCCGAGCTGCTCCGCCAGCCCGCCGCCGGCGAAGTTGACGGTCAGGAACGAGGGGTAAACGTTTCTGGACTGGCTGACGACCGCGCCCAAGATTTGATCGTAGAAGATGCCGTAGCCGGCGCGGAAGACCGACAGGCGATCCGCGCCGAAGAGGTTCGGCGAGTAGGCGAGGCCGACGCGCGGGCCGAAGTTCTTGCGATCCGTGTCGAAGATGCGCGTGCGGCCGGCGATGAAGTCGCGCAGGCCCGGCACCTCGTCGAGCGCGGTCGAGGCGAACGTGCGCTCGATGCGGCCGCTCGTCTCGTTCGGCGTCGTGTTGTACTCGTAGCGCAGGCCGAAGGAGAGCGAGAGGTTCGGCCGCGCGCGCCACTCGTCCTGCGCAAAGTAGTTGTGCTGGTAGTAGCGCAGGCTGATGCGCGAGTCGGTGGTGGCGAGCGTCTGGAGGAAGCCGCTGGCCGCGCCCGCGGCGGCGAGGTCTGAGCCGTTGATGAAGCGGCCGGTCGCGCAGATTCCGTCGTCGTCGCCGCCGCCGTTGTTGTCGTCGTCGTCGCCGTTGCCGTCGCGGCAGTCGTCGCCGCTGCCGCCGAGGATGATCTCGGGCGCGCCGTTGAAGGTGATGAGCGGGCGCGAGTTGCGCGGCAGGTCGCTGTTGAGTTCGGTGCGGCGGATGTCTGCGCCGAAGGCGAGCGAGTGATCGCCGAGTTGCCAAGTGAAGGTGTCGGCCAACTGGTAGGTGTTGTTGACGCGGCTCTGCGGGAAGTTGAACACGTCCACGCCGACGGGGCTAAAACCCGCGATGTTGACTTGGCCGACGAAGCCGAGCGCGTCCTCCGTGCTGAACGGGGTCGTGTTGTAGATGACGGGGCCGAGGTTCGGGATCGTCGGGCTTTCGGGCAGCGTGTTGTTGTTGATGAAGCGCGCGTTCAGGAGGAACGGCACGTCGGGCAGACGGTCGCTCGGCAACTGGTACTGCGGATCGCGCACCTCGCCGAAGTTGAGGCGCGTGCGGCCGTAGGAGAGGCGCAGTTGGTTGTAGGCGGGCCGCGTCGAGTCGGGCGCGCTGACCTCGCTGTTGAGATAGAACGAGGAGTTCTGCGTCCGCACGTTCGGGCGCAGGGACGAGAAGATCGCGCCGCCCGTGACGGCGATGGTGCGCGCGTCGTCCGTGAAGTTGTAGCGTTCGGCGACGGACTGCTGGCGGCCCTTCCACTTGAAGTTGCCGTCGATCTTGGCCGACCCGATGAAGCCGCGCCCGCCCGCCGGGATCGTCTGCGTGAAAGTGTTCGCGCCGTACGGCCCCTGCGGGTTGTTGGGGAACGGGAAGAGGCTGAAGATGGCGTCGCCGCCCACGCTCGTGGGGAACACCCGGAGTTGCGCGCCGGGGACGATCAGCCCCGTGGGCAGGCCGAACGCGCCCGTCCCGAAGAAGCCGCGCTGATCGACCGTCGGCACGGAGAAGCTCGCCTCCTGCGAGGCGTTCAACTTCACGCCCTCGGCCGAGAGGAAGTAGAAGACGCGGTCGCGCACGACGGGGCCGCCGACGACGCCGCCGAACTGCGCGAGCGTGAACGAGTTTTCGCCGCCGCTGCCGTTCGTCACGAGGAGCGGGCTGCCGTCGAGCAGCACGGGCTGGTTCACCCCGGCGCGGAGCGCGAAAGTTTCGTTGCCGAAGGCCGAGTCGAAGGGGCTGCGCGCGTTGAGCTGGCTCGTGTTCAGGAAGCCGTAGGCCGTCCCGTGGTGGGCGCTCCCGCCGGACTTCGACACCGCGTTGACCTGAGCGCCCGTGTTGCGGCCGAACTGCGCGGGCGCGAGCAGGGTGATCGCCTGATACTCGCGGACTGACTCAATCGGCTGCGAGTTCAGATTAATGAAGCCTTGACGGCGGACGCCGATGTCCTCGTCGTTGTTGTCCGAGCCGTCGACGGTGAAGTTGTTGCCGCGCGATCTCAGGCCGTTGACGGCGAACTGGCCCGAGGTGCCGACGCCCGCGCCGACGCCGGGGCCCGCGACCGACCCGAGC
>DATCVD010000631.1:0-10588 GCA_036567125.1 Pyrinomonadaceae bacterium
GCGTCGGCGTGCGCCGCCCCGCGCGCGGCTTCCGCGAACTGGCCGCGGAGACCGGCGGCCGCTACTTCCTCCTCGGCGACGAGCGGCAGGCCCTCGACCCGAACCCGACTTACGATCTCGCGCCCATCTTCGCGGCGGTCGCCGATGATCTCCAAACCCAATACATCGTCGGCCTCTACGCCGACCCTTCGACGCGCGACGGCCGCGAGCGCGCCGTCGCCCTCTCGCTGACGCGCCGCAACTCCAAGCTGCGCGTCCACATGCTGCGCGACAAATTCACTTTAAAGCCGTGACGGAGGGAGTCTGGAGTCAGAGGCCGGATGATTCTGCTTTTGACTCCGGACTCTGAGACTACAGGCTAAAAACTTATGAGCGAACAGGACGGACGGGGGCTGCGGCGCGTGAGGCGCGCGCTGCTGAGCGTTTCGGACAAGGCGGGGCTGGTGGAGTTCGCGCGCGGGCTGAAGGAGTTCGGCGTCGAGTTGTTGAGCACGGGCGGGACGGCCGCCGCGCTGCGGGCCGCGGGCCTTGAGGTGCGCGACGTGTCGGACGTGACCGGCTTCCCCGAAATGCTCGACGGGCGCGTGAAGACTCTGCACCCGCGCGTCCACGGCGGCCTGCTCGGCCTGCGTGACAACGCGGAGCACGCGGCGGCGATGAGCGAGCACGGCATCGAGCCGATTGACATGGCCGTCATCAACCTCTACCCGTTCGAGCAGACCGTCGCGCGCGAGGGCACGACGCTCGCAGAGGCCGTCGAGCAGATCGACATCGGCGGCCCGGCGATGGTGCGCTCCGCGGCGAAGAACTGGAACGACGTTGCCGTCGTCACCTCGCCCGCGTGGTACGAGTCAGTCCTAGCCGAGATGCGCGAACACGACGGCGCGCTCACCCGACAGACGCGCTCCAGCCTCGCACTCGAAGCCTTCGCGCGCACGTCCGCTTACGACCGCGCCATTGTCTCGTACCTCGCAGAGCAGTCCGACGGTGATTCTATCCACACTGTCATCAACCGCTCACCCGGCGTGACGGCAGCCGACGACAGCAGTCCCGGCGGGATGCCCGATTACATGGAGTTGACCTTAAGCAAGACCGCCGAGCTGCGCTACGGCGAGAACCCGCACCAGCTCGCCGCGCTCTACGCGGCGGGCGAGCCGGGCGTCGCCACGGCCGAGGTGCTCGCCGGCAAGGAGATGTCGTTCAACAACTACATCGACGCAGAGGCCGCGTGGCAACTCGTCAACGATTTTCCCGACACGGCCTGCGCGATCATCAAGCACACGAACCCGGCCGGCTGCGCGCTCGGCGCGACGCCGGAAGATGCCTACCGCCGCGCGCTCTCGACCGATCCGGTCTCGGCCTTCGGCGGCATCGTCGCCTTCAACCGCGTGGTTGACTACCCGGCCGCGCGCGCCGTCGCGGAAATTTTCACCGAAGTCGTCGTCGCGCCCGCCTATGATGATGCGGCCCTCGAAGTCTTCCGGGCGAAAAAGAATTTGCGAATCCTGCGCGTGACGGCGGAGCGGTCGTCGGCAAGTCATCCGAATCATTCGCCGGCAGAGGGTTCTCCGGCAGCGGACTACGACTACAAAAAAATCTCCGGCGGGATGCTCGTCCAGACGCGAGACGCGCGCCGGCTCGCGCGCGAGGAGTTGAAGGTCGTGACCGAGCGCGCGCCGACGGCGGCAGAACTCGACGCGCTTCTTTTCGCGTGGACGGTCTGCAAGCACACGAAGTCGAACGCCATCGTCTACGCGCGCGCCGGTCAAACCATCGGCGTCGGCGCGGGCCAGATGTCGCGCGTCGACTCCGTCCGCATCGGCGCTTCGCGCGCGGCCGCGCACGGCCTCGAAGTCGCCGGCTCCGTCCTCGCCTCCGACGCCTTCTTCCCCTTCCGCGACGGACTCGACGAGGCCGCGCGCCAGCGGATCACCGCCGTCATCCAACCCGGCGGCTCCGTGCGCGACGCCGAGACAATCGCCGCCGCCGACGAGCACGGCCTCGCGATGGTCTTCACCGGCGTCCGGCATTTCAAGCACTGAGAAGCTGTTAGCTATTAGCTGTTAGCTGTTAGCTGTTAGCTGTTAGCCGGAAACAACTGGGATAAGTTTCGTGTTCTCGGAGGCGATCTTCTGGTTTTGCTAACAGCGGACAGCGAACGGCTAATGGCTGCGACCGCTTGCGGTCGCGCCGCCCGATGCCCGATACTTGCGCGAAACGCAAGCAGTTACGGCGTCGTCTCCCCGCGCAATCTTGTCACGTCCGGTATTCGGAAGGGGAATTCATCATGGCCGAAATCGAATCAATCGCGGGGGGCGACGGCACGCCGGTGCGCTGCCGCTACTGCGGGCAGCTGAACCAGACGCGCGCCGACATCACGGGCGCGCCGCGCTGCGGCCGCTGCCGCCTGCTGCTCTCCGACCTGCCGCACAGGAAGTTTGCCGAACTCGACAAGGACTCCTACATCCACCCGGCCGACGCCAAGGCGCTCGCCGCCCTGCGCGCGATCCCCGGCATCGACACGGCGGTCAAGAAGCTGCTACAGGTGACGGGCGAGTCGGTCATCCGCGTCATCTTCATGGCGAGCGCCGTGCGCGTCACGCCGCAGCAGTGCCCCGACCTCTACGCCAAGCTGCAGGTCGCCTGCACCACGCTCGGCGTCGACATGCCCGACCTCTACGTCCAGCAGTCGCCCGTGGTCAACGCCTTCACCGGCGGCGTCACGCGCCCCGTCATCGTCCTCTACTCCGGCCTGCTCGAACGCCTCAACGACGAGGAGACGCTCGCCGTCATCGCGCACGAGGTCGGCCACATCCACGCCGAGCACGTGCTCTACCTGACGGTCGCGCGCCTGCTCGAAGCTTTGGCGAACGTGGCCCTCACGGCCGCGCCGGTCGCCACGCTCGTCGCGCAACTGCTGTCGAGCGGGATGCGCGCCGCGCTGCTCGCATGGGCGCGGCGGGCCGAGCTGTCGTGCGACCGCGCGGCGCTGCTCGTCACGCAGGACGCCGACATCATCGGCCGCACGATGATGAAGCTGTGCGGCGGAACCTTCGCCTCGAAGGTCGACTACGAGCAGTTCCTCGTCCAAGCCCGCGACTTCCAGAAGGACTACGACGACAAGGCGCTCGACCGCTTCTGGGCCGACATCATCACCTCCGGCCTCTCGCACCCCTTCCCCGTCTGGCGCACCTCGGAAATCCTCCAGTGGGTCGAGACCGACCAGTACCGCGATCTGATCGAGGGCGAGCCGCGGAGCCAAGCGGCCTGATCGTCAACCCCGGAGAGCCACCGACAATGTTGGAGAACAAGAACGGCATCATCCTCGGCGTCGCCAACAAGCGTTCGATTGCGTGGGCGTGCGCGCAGGCTCTGGCCGGGGCGGGCGCGCGGCTGGCGTTCACGTACCAGAGCGAGCGGCTCAGGGGCAACGTCGAGGAGTTGGCCGGGACGCTTCAGGGCGAGCCGGTGCTGGCGCAGTGCGACGTGCAGAACGCGGGCGAGGTCGGGGCGGCGTTCCGGCAGATCGGCGAGAAGTTCGGCCGGCTCGACTTCCTCGTCCACAGCCTCGCGTTCGCGCCGCGCGAGGCGCTCGAAGGCGAGTTCGTCGCCACCACGCGCGAGGCGTTTCAGACCGCGCTCGACATCAGCGCCTACTCGCTGACGGAAGTCGCGCGCGCCGCGCAGCCGCTGATGACGGGGGGCGGCAGCATCGTCTCGATGACCTACTTCGGCGCGGAGAAGGTCGTGCCGCACTACAACGTGATGGGCGTGGCGAAGGCGGCGCTCGAAGCCTCGACGCGCTACCTCGCCAGCGATCTCGGCAAGCGCGGCATCCGCGTCAACGCGATCAGCGCCGGCCCGATCAACACGCTCGCCGCGCGCGGCGTCGGCAACCTCAACACGATGCTCCGCCACCACGCCGAGGTCGCGCCGCTGAAACGCAACGTCGAGGCGCGCGAGGTCGGCAACGTCGCGCTGTTCCTGTGCAGCGATCTCTCGTCGGCCGTCACCGGCGAGATCGTGCACGTCGATTGCGGCTACAACATCATGGGCTTCTAGATGGCAGAGACAGAAAGCGACGACAACCGCGCGACGGGCCAGCAGGTCACGCAGGACGAGCAGCTACTCAAGACTCCGAGTCCGGACGAGTTCACGCGCTCGGACACGTGGCGCGTCTTCCGCATCATGGGCGAGTTCGTCGAGGGCTTCGACGAGCTGGCGGCGACGACGCGCGGCGTCTCCGTCTTCGGCTCGGCGCGCACGCCCCCGGCGCACCCCTACTACAGCATGGCGCGGGAGTGCGGCGCGCTCTTGGCCGCGGCCGGCTTCACGGTCATCACGGGCGGCGGCCCCGGCATCATGGAGGCGGCCAACCGCGGCGCGTTCGAGGCGGGCGGCGTCTCCATCGGCTGCAACATCGAGCTGCCCTTCGAGCAGCACGCCAACCCGTACCTGACCCGCTCGCTCACCTTCGACTACTTCTTCGTCCGCAAGACGATGTTCGTCAAGTACAGCTCCGCCTTCGTCATCTTCCCCGGCGGCTTCGGCACGCTCGACGAGTTGTTCGAGGCGCTGACGCTCATCCAGACGCGCAAGATCAAGAATTTCCCGGTCGTCCTCGTCGGCTCCGAGTACTGGGGCGGCATGATGACTTGGATCAAAGAGAAGCTGCTCGCCGAGAAGATGATCGGGGACGCAGACCTCGGCCTGCTCAAACTCACCGACTCGCCCTCCGAGGCCGTCGAGATCATCTCGCGCAGTCAGGACTCGCTCACGCATTTGGACGCGGACGTTTCGCACGACTACACCTAAGCCCCGGCCGGATCAGCCCGCCGGCGGAAAAGCTTCGGCCCGCGACTTAACAGGTCGCGGGCCGAAGCTTTTCGCGCGGCTGACGGTCGCCCGCCGTGACTATTCCTGCGGCCGTGCCGGCGAGACGTCGCCGGCGAGCCATTCGAGGTAGGGCGTGGAGATGTCCGTGACGGGCAGCGCGACGATCTCCGGCGTCTCGTAGCTGTGCAGGGCGCGCACCTCGCGTTCGAGCGCGGTGAAGCGGCCGGCCGTCGTCTTCGCCAGCAGCAGGAATTCCGGCTCGCGCCGGATCGCGCCCTCCCAGCGGTAAACCGACTCCATTTCGGGCAGAATCTGCACGCACGCGGCGAGGCGCGCGCCCACCAGCATCTCGGCCAGCCGCGCCGCCTCCTCGCGGCTCGCGGCCGTCAGCATCACCACGATGGCTGTCTCGCTCGCTTCGAGCACGTCCGGGTAGTACCTCGCGTCAGTCGTCTTTGCGCGCGTCGTCCGTAGTGTCGTCGTCTTCTTCGTCGTCGGCGATCTCGGCGTCTTCTTCGAGGGTCGTGCCGGTGAGCGGGGTCGTGTCGCCGCCGAAGAAGGAGTTGTAAATCTCGGTCGCGCGGTCGAAGTCGCGCTCGTCGACGAGGACGAGCGCGCCGGGCGAGGTGGTCGAGAGCAGCGGCGCGAAGGCGTCCGACCCGCCCGACTGGACGGCCGAGCGGATTCCGTTCTGTTGCAGCAGGTCGTGGATCATCTCGGCCTCGGCCGGGTTGCCGACGTTGTGCAGCGGCACGAAGCGCGCCTCGCTCGCGTCGCGCGCGGTCTCCGGCGACAGACGCTCGACCAACTCCACGTCGTGCTCGGCGCAGCGCGCCACGCCCGGCTCGTACTCCGACTCGCAGACAGGACAGAACATGGCTTCTCCTAAAAAAAGTTTCGGGTTTAAGGTTTCAGGGTGCAGGCTAGTCTAAGACCGACCCGGCCGAAACTCCAAACCTTAAACCCGGAACACGAACCCCGGAACCCGGTTTATTTGCCGGCGCGCTCGAACGGCACCTCCTCGAAGTGGGTCATGCGCTTGAACTCGCGGAAGCGCCCGTTGATCTCCGCGTGCGTGAGCCGGCGGACGCGGTCGGTTCCGAACTCCTCGACGTTGAACGAGGCCATGACCGAGCCGTAGATCATCGCGCGGCGCATCGTCGCCTCGTCGGTCGAGTCCTGGCTGGCGAGGTAGCCCATGAAGCCGCCCGCGAAGGTGTCGCCCGCGCCCGTCGGATCGAAGACGGATTCGAGCGGGTAGGCCGGCGTGGCGAAGTAGCCGTCGGCGGTGAACAGCGCCGCGCCGTACTCGCCGCGCTTGACGACGAGCGCGCGCGGGCCGGAGGCCAGAATCTTGCGCGCCGCGCGCAGCAGGTTCGGCTCCCCGGCGAGTTGCCGCGCCTCGGCGTCGTTGATGATGCAGACGTGGACGCCGCGCACCGCGTCCCAGACCGCGTCGGGCACGCTGCCGATCCAGTAGTTCATCGTGTCGAGCGCGACGAGGCGCGCGCCCGCGACCTGCTCGCGCACTTCCCGCTGCAAGTCCGGCTGGATGTTGCCGAGGAAGGCGAAGCGAGCGCGCCGGGAGGCGTCCGAGAGCTTCGGCTTGAAGTCGGCGAAGACGTTGAGCTGCGTGTCGAGCGTGTGCGCGGTGTTGAGATCGAAGTCGTAGCGGCCGCTCCAGAAGAACGTCTTCCCGCCGGGCACGACTTCCAGATCGCTCGTGTCGATCTCTCTCTCTTGGAAGACCGCGAACTCGTCGCGGCCGAAGTCGCCGCCGACGACGCCGACGACGCGCACGTCAGTAAAAAAACTCGCGGCGAGCGAAAAATGCGTGGCCGAGCCGCCGAGCATCCGCTCGCGCCGGCCGAAAGGGGTCTCGACCGCGTCGAACGCGACCGAGCCGACGGCTAACAGAGACACTTGTTTGGATTCTCCTGTCGGAAGGGTGGAAAGAAGCTGTTGGCTGTTAGCCGTTAGCCGTTAGCCAGACAAGGAAACGATGCGCTGGCCGGTGAACGCTGAAGCTCAGCAGTTCGGCTAACGGCTAACAGCCAACAGCTTATTGACTTCCTGTCTTGATCAGCCCGCCGACTGTCGCCAACTCCTTCTCGGCCTCCTTGCGGAACTCGCTGTCGGGCCACTCGTTGACGAGGCGCGAGAGCAGGATGCGGGCTTCGTCGCGGTGCTGTTCGGGCTTGAGGTTCGGCGGCTGGCTGCCCTGCGCGCGCGCGAGGCGCAGGTGGCTCATGCCGGCGATGTAGTAGGCTTCGTCGATGCGCGAGTAGTTCGGGTTGCCCGCGATGATCTCCTCGGCGCGCATCATGGCCGCGCGGTATGCCTTCTTCAACTTGAAGTAGTGCTGCGCCACCTTCAGGTTCTTCGTCGAGTCGGCTTCGAGTAGCGGGTCGCGCAGCACCGACGGGTCAGGCTCGCGCCGCGACCCCGTCTTCTCTCCCTGCTGCGCCGCGGCCGCGCCGCACGCCACCGTCAGCGCCAGCAGACCACTCAATAAAAACTTCTTCATCGTTAACACCTCTCAAGGCCGTGAATCGTGAATCGCAAATCGTAAATCGCGAAGCGGGGAAGGCAGGTTCTTTCTATTCACGATTCACGATTCACGGCTTTCACCTGCCGTATTTTTTGATGATGGCTTCGAGCTTTTTCGTTGTCGCGCCGGGCCAGAGATCGGGCGCGGTGAAGATGGCGTTTTTGAGCGCCGAGCCGCAGCCGCACGCGCGCGGCGAGCCGGAGAGGCGGCGCACGGCCGCGCGCATGATCGCCTGCGCGTTCTCCACGTTCTTATTCAGATACTCGATGACGGCCTCGACCGTGACGGCGTCGTGGCCCTCGTGCCAGCAGTCGTAGTCGGTGACGAGCGCGAGCGTCGAGTAGCAGATTTCGGCCTCGCGCGCCAGCTTGGCCTCCTGCAAGTTCGTCATCCCGATCACGTCCATGCCCCACTGCCGGTAGACGAACGACTCGGCGCGCGTCGAGAACGCCGGCCCCTCCATGCACAGGTAGGTGCCGCCGCGGTGGACTTTCACGCCGGGCGCGCCTTCGGCGCACGACTCGGCGAGCACCGCGCCGAGTTCGTCGCAGACCGGGTGGGCGAAGGTGACGTGCGCGACTATCCCTTCGCCGAAGAAGGTCGACTCGCGCGCGCGGGCGCGGGTGCGGTCGAAGAACTGATCGGGGATGACCACGTCGAGCGGCGCGTACTGCTCCTGCAGCGAGCCGACGGCTGAGGCCGACAGGATGCGCTCGACGCCGAGCAGCTTCATCGCGTAGATGTTGGCGCGGAACGGCAGCTCGGTCGGCAGCAACTTGTGGCCGCGCCCGTGCCGCGCGAGGAACGCGACGCGCTGGCCTTCGAGCGTGCCGACGACGAAGGCGTCCGACGGCTCGCCGTACGGCGTCTCGACCGAGACCTCTTCGACCTCCGTCAACTCCGGCATCTGGTACAACCCGCTGCCGCCGATGATTCCGATCTTCGCTGTTGTCATTCTCTCGTTAGCTTCCCTTTTCTTCGTAAGCGATTGCCCTGAGCTTGCCGTCTTCTTCGATCACGCGGCCGAGTGGCGCGTCCGCGTCGTGGTAGAAGAGGCAGAGCCAGCCCTCGCGCGCGGCTTGGGGGAGCAGCCGCTTCTTCGCCTCGACCGTCTCGACCGGGAACAGATCGTAGCCCATCACCCACGCGGCGGGGACGTGCGCCCGCGTCGGGACGAGGTCGGCGAAGCCGAAGAGCGTGCGGCCGCCGCGCTCAAGGCGCGGGCACTGCATCGTGCGCGAGTGGCCGGCGACCGTCTCCATCGTCAGGCCCGGCACGACTTCGTACTCGTCGGGCTTCAGCTCCAACTGCCCGCTCTCGACGAGCGGACGCCAGTTCTCCGCGAGGTAGCTGGCGCGGTCGCGCTCGTGCGGCCGCTCGGCGTGCTCGAACTCGGCGCGCGAGACGAAGTAGCGCGCGTTCGGGAAGGCCGGGACGGCGCGGCCCCGCGCGTCGAGCACGGTGTTGCCGCCCGCGTGATCGAAGTGGAGGTGCGTGTTGACGACTATGTCTACGTCCTCCGGCGCGCAACCCGCGATCTCACGCACCGACTCGGCGAGCGGGCGCTCGCGCCCGACCGCGTACATCGCGGCGCGGCGCGCAGACCACTTGTCGCCCATCCCCGTCTCGACGAGGACGCGCTCGCGGCCCGTGTCAACGAACAGGCAGTTCGCGTTCAGCCGGACGCGGTTCTCGTCGTCCGGCGGGGCGTGCCGCGACCACAGCGCGCGCGGCACGACGCCGAACATCGCCCCGCCGTCCAAGCGGAACTCGCCGTCAGGCACGATCTCGACGCGGTACTCGCCCAAGAGCATAGAGGTCAGAGGTCAGAGGTTAGAGGTTAGAAAGATCAGTTTTTTTACTGACCTCTGACCTCTAACCTCTGACCTCTGCTTTACTGCTTCCCGTTCGTGTTCCGCGCCGAGGGCGACGCGGGGGGCACGGGCGCGGTCTCTTCGTCGGGGAGCGTCGGCTCCGGGCCGGCGGGGCCGCCGGGGCCGGGCACGCCGTCCTGCGGCGGCATCTGCGGCATCGGCGTCGCGGGCGGCACCTCGACCTTGAAGTCCTCGGGCAGCTCGACGTTCGTGCGGCGCGCGATCTCCTCGATCACCTTCTCGCGCTTCTCCTTCTCCAGCGCCTGCTTCACCTGCTCGCGCAGCGCGGGCGGCGGCGCGAACGGGTTCGCCGGCTGGCCCGACTCCGGCTTGATCAGGATGTGGCGCGCGTGGACTTCTTCGGCCTCCTTGCCCTGCTCGTCCTTGCCCGTGCGCCGCTCGTCAACCTTGATGATGTGGTAGCCGAACTCGGTCTCGACCACGTCGCTCACCTGTCCGGGCTGGAGCGTGAAGGCCACGTCCTCGAACTGCTTGACCATCGCGCCGCGCTTGAACCACCCCAAGTCGCCGCCCTTGTCCTTCGTGCCGTCGCCGCCGAACTGCTTCGCCAGCTCGCCGAAGTCCTCGCCCGCGCGCACGCGCCGCAGGACTTCGTCGGCCTTGCCGCGCACCTCGCCGAGCTTCGCGTCGATCTCCTGATCCGTGACCTTCGTCTTCTCCTGCAACTGCGGCGCGTACTTCTGCGCGAGCACCTGCGCCTCTTGCAGCTGGATGAGGAGCTGCGTCTTGCGCTCCTTGTCGATGCCGGCGGCCTGCGCCTTGCGCGCGAGCACCTGCGTCGGGGCCCACAGCTCGCTCCTGATCTGCGTCTTCTGCTGGTCGGAGATGCCGCCGGCCGACGGCAGCAGGCCCAACTCCTGCACGTCCTTCAGGAACTGATCGAAGTTCTGCTCGGCCCCCGGCTCCTTGAGGAAGTTGTCGATCTCGTCCTTCGAGTAGAGCTTGTCGGGCGTGGCGGCCGCGCCCGACTCGCGCTGCTTCTGCGCGTAGGTCTGCGCGAGGACGAACGTGCGGAGCGTCTCGATCTGGCGCTTGGTCTCCGGCTTGTCGGCGATCCCGGCGGCGCGCGCCTCCTGCGCGACGGCGAGCAGCTCGCGCAACTCCTTGACGATCTCCTTGCGCTGCTTCTCGTCGTTGGCGAGCAGGGCCAACTGCTGCGGCGGGGCCATCGTCTTGACGATCTCGGCCACGTCCTCGCCCGACAGCCGGACGCCCTTCGAGCGGCGCGCCACCACCTGCCAGACGATGAGGCCGAGCGCGACGGCGACGGCGACGGCGACGGCGATCAACGCTTTGGTCGTCGAAC
>DATCVD010000632.1:0-3636 GCA_036567125.1 Pyrinomonadaceae bacterium
GCTCGGGTCGGTCGCGGGCCCCGGCGTCGGCGCGGGCGTCGGCACCTCGGGCCAGTTCGCCGTCAACGGCCTGAGATCGCGCGGCAACAACTTCACCGTCGACGGCTCGGACAACAACGACGAGGACATCGGCGTCCGCCGGCAGGGCTTCGTCGCCTTGAACTCGCAGCCGATTGAATCAGTCCGCGAGTATCAGGCGATCACCCTGCTCGCGCCCGCGCAGTTCGGCCGCAACATCGGCGCGCAGGTCAACGCCGTGTCGAAGTCGGGCGGGGCCGAGACGCACGGATCGATCTACGGCTTCTTCAACTCGTCGCGGCTGAACGCGCGCAACCCCTTCGACACCGCCAACGGCAACGCGACCGCGCCGGTCACGGGCGTCGCCGGCCGCGCCGTCCTCCTAGCCGACGACGTGAGGATCAATCAGGAGACGTTGCAGTTCACCCCCATCAACCCGCGCCCGCTCACCGTCACCAACCAGAGCGGCGGCGAAGACTCGTTCACGCTCGCGCAGGTGGGCCTCGCCTTCGGCGGCCCGCTCGTCCCCGCGCGGCGCGCGAACGGCGCGTCGCTGTTCTACTTCGTCTCGGCCGAGGGCTACGCGCAGAACGCGACGCGCGAGGAGAGCTTCGCCGTCCCGCGCGTCGGGCAGCGCGGCGCGTACGGCGCGGGCGAGACCGGACTCTTCGAAGTCCCCTTCCAGCGCCTGCCCACCGGCGAGCCGCAGCCCTTGCAGTTCGTCCCCACCTCCGGGGGCGGCGACGCCGTCTTCAGCCTCTTCCCCTTCCCCAACAACCCGCGCGGCGTCTACGGCGCGAACACCTTCACGCAAGTCTTGCCGAACGGCGCGCGGGGTAAGATCGCTTCGGGCAAACTCGACGCCAACTTCCGCGCCCTCGGCCGCCAGCACTCGCTCACCAACCGCTACAACTTCACCGACGACCGGCGCGACATCCCCGTCGTCGGCGGCGCGCTCTTTTCTTCCCTGCGGGCCAACGTCCGCACGCAGAACAACTCCGTCTTCCTCAACAGCGAGCTGTCCGGCCCCGGCGCGGCGAAGCAAGCCTTCAATCAGGTGCGACTCAGTTACGGCCGCACGCGCCTCTTCTTCGAGGAGCTGCGCGATCAGACGTTCCAACTGCCGACGACGATCCTGCCCGGCGAGCCGTTCCTCCTGAACGCGCCGCTGCTGGAAAACTTCACCGCGCCGCGCGCGGAGGGCACGCGCTTCGTCCCGAACGCCGGCCCCGTCGTCTACCTCGCGACGCCGGGATCGACGACGCAGAACTCGGTGCGCGGCGGCCCCGTCGGGCTGGTCAACCGCCTCGGCGCGGTCGGGCAAGTCAACATCGCCGGCTTCAGCCCCGTCGGCGTGGACGTGTTCAACTTCCCGCAGCGGCGCGTCAACAACACTTACCAGCTGGCCGACGAGATGTCCGTCCACGCCGGCAACCACACCTACGTCTTCGGCGTCGATCTGCGCCGCTCGGAACTCAACTCGCAGCTGCCACGCAACTCGCGGCCGCTCGTCACCTTCGCGGGCGCGGCCGAACTCGACCCCGAGACGCTCCAGTTCACCGGCGACTTCATCCGCCCCGAAACGCTCGCCGCGGCCTCGGCCCCGACCGGCGTCTTCCAGACGCTCGCCTTGCGCGGCGAACAGGCAATCGGCCTGCGCTACTACCAGTTGAACTTCTACGGGCAAGACACTTGGCGCGTGCGGCGCGACCTGCTCGTCTCGGCCGGCCTGCGCTACGAGTACAACACGCCGCCGCGCGAGGTGAACCAAAGGATCGAGCGGAGCTTCTCCGATCCGCTCCTCGCCTTCGTGCCCGGCCTTCAGCAATTCGTCGGCGGCCGCGATCAGATTTTCGACCCCGACCGCAACAACTTCGCGCCGCGCCTCTCGGTCGCCTACTCGCCCGACCTGTTCGGCCGCGGCGATCTCTCCACGGTCGTCCGCGCCGGCTACGGCCGCTTCTACGATCAAATCTTGGGCGCGGTCGTCAGCCAGTCCAGAAACGTCTACCCCGACTACCTGACGATCAACTTCGGCGGCGGCGGCGCGAACCTGGTCGGCTTCGAGCAGAACCCGGCGACGGGGCAATTCGAGCAGCGCTGCCCGCAGTTCTTGGAGACGCGCTGCCAGTTCGAGCTGCTGCTCCCGGCCAACCCGCTGCCGAACCTGCTCGATCCGCGCCGCGGGTCGGGCGTGCTCCTCGTCCAGCCGGGCACGCTCAACCAGTTGAACCCCGCGCTCTCCTTCGGCCAGTTCGTCTCGGTCGTCAACCAGATCATCCGCGGCGGCGACCTCGCCCCGCCGACGAGCGGCTTCGGCGCGACGCTCCCGTCGCGGCGGATGGACACGCCCTCGGCCGATCACTTCTCGGCCTCCTTCGAGCAGCAGTTCGGCACAGACCTCGCGGTCTCGGTCGCCTACGTCGGCACGCGCGGCCGCAACCTCCTGCGCTTCACGACGCCGAACCTCGGCCCGAACACCTTCGTCGTCTTGGCCGGCGTCGGCCCCGCGCCGGCCTTAAGCGGCGCGGGCGCGGTGCTCGAACCCGCCTTCTTCGGCTTCACGCTCGCGCCCGGCTCGCGGCCCACGGCCGAGCGCTTCGTCGGCGGCCGGCCCTCCCCCTCGGCGGGCGCGGTCTTCCAGTTCGAGACGACGGCGCGCTCTTGGTACAACTCTTTGCAGGCGCAGATGCGCGCGCGCCTCGGCCGCCGCTTTCAGGGCCAACTCGCCTACACCTACGGCAAGGCGATTGACGACGTGTCGGACGTGTTCGACTTGGCCGGCGCGTCCGCGCTCCCGCAGGACAGCTTCGACTTAGACTCCGAGCGCGGCTTCGCCAACTTCGACGTGCGCCACCGCGTCAGTTACCACTTCATCTACGACCTGCCCTTCTTCGCCGGCCGCCCCGGCCTCGCGCGCTTCCTTCTCGGCGGCGTCCAGATCGCCGGCACGGGCAGCTTCCACACGGGCCAGCCCTTCACCGTCAACTCGATCTTCGACGTGAACCTCGACGGCAACCTGACCGACCGGCTCAACACGACGCAAGGGATCGTCTCGACCGGCGACCGCCGCCAGCCCTACCGGCTGACGGTCGATCCGCGTCAGCTCGTCGCGCCCGTCGGGCTGAACGGCGCGGTCGGCCGCAACACCTTCCGCGCCTCGAACTTCTTCTCGACCGACCTCTCCGTCGTCAAGAACTTCCGCTTCGCCGAAGCGCAGGCGATCTCCCTGCGCGTGGACATCTTTAATCTGACGAACCGCGACAACTACGGCATCCCCGTCCGCTACCTCGAAGCGCCCGGCTTCGGCGAATCGACCAACACCGTCACGCCCTCGCGCCGCGTGCAGTTCTCGCTCAAGTACAACTTCTAGGAAGCCGCGCCGCCGAAAGTCGAGAGGCCGCGCCGTTGAAAGCCGAGAGGCCGCGCGCCCGACGCGTTCGTTTAGTTGAACGCGTCGGGCGCGCGGCCTCTCTGATTCGCGCGGCGGTTGAAAGCTACGCGCTCACGGGTTGCGTTGCGCCCCGCTGCGCTCGCCGAAGCGCGTGACGACGAGCGGGCGGGCGGCCAGCTCGCGGCGGTAGAAGACGCGCGGGCGCTGGAGGTTCGCGTCGTCGG
>DATCVD010000633.1:0-4557 GCA_036567125.1 Pyrinomonadaceae bacterium
TGCGCGCCGTAACCCTTCTACGGCCCGTGCCGCTTACGGCGCGCAGCCGCCGTTCGCGCGCCACCGTGCGCGCGGGCGCTGGCGGCTCGGCCCCGCCGCTCATTCATACCTGAGCGCGATCATCGGATCGACCTTCGTCGCGCGGCGCGCGGGGACGTAGGAGGCGAGCAGGCCCGCGCCGACGAACACGAGCGAGATGGCGGCGAACGTGACGGGGTCGGTCGCCGAGACGCCGAACAGCAAACTCTCCATCACGCGCGTCAGCCCGTAGGCCGCGACGAGGCCGACGCCGACGCCGATCAGGATCAGCTTCAAGCCCTGCCCGACCGCAAGTTTCAGCACGTCGCGGCGCTGCGCGCCGAGCGCCATCCGCACCCCGATCTCGTGCGTGCGCTGGGCGACCGAGTAGCTCATCACGCCGTAGATGCCGACGGCCGCTAGGAGCAGGGCGACGCCCGCGAAGATGCCGAGCAGCAGCGTGCTGAAGCGCTGGCGCGCGAGCGAGGCGGAGAGCACCTCCTCCATCGTCCGCGCGTCCGAGACCGGCTGATCCGCGTCTATCGACCACACGGCCCCGCGCACCGCCGAGGCCAGCGTCATCGGCTCCACGCTCGTGCTCACGATCAGGTAGCGCGGCGCGAAGACCGACCAGCCCTGCGCGTACGGGACGTACATCTGCGGCTTCGGCTCCGCGCCGAGTTCGACCTGCCGCACGTCCTGCGCGACGCCGACGACCGTGATCCAGTCGTCCGCGTTCGTGGACGTGGCGGGGCCGGGCGTGATGCGCCGGCCCACCGGGTCTTCGCCCGGCCAGTGCCTGCGCGCCATCGCCTCGCTGATGACCGCGACGTTCGGCGTGTCGGCCCGGTCGCGCACGTCGAGCGCGCGCCCATGCAGGAGCCGGATGCCCATCGTGCGGAAGTAGTGCGGGTGGACGGCCCGCGTCACGACGCCGGGCCGCTTGCCCTGACCGGGCGCGGGGTCGGGCCGGCCCTCGATGCCGATGGTGATCGAGTCGCCCTGAAAGACCAGAGGTATCCAGTTGGTGACGGCCGCCGACTTCACGCCCGGCAGCGCCTCGACGCGGCTCACCATCTCGTCGTAGAAGGCCGCGCGCCGCTGGTAGTCGGGGTACTTCTCCCGCGGGAGCTGCACGCTCATCGTCAGCAGGTTGCCCGACGCGAAGCCGGGATCGACGCCGCGCAGCCGCATGAAGCTGTTGATCAGGAGGCCCGCGCCGATCAGCAGGACGAGCGAGACGGCGACCTCGGCCACGACGAGCAGGGCGCGCGCGCGGTTGCCGCGGCTGCCCTGCGCCGAGTCGCGGCCGCCCTCCTTCAGCGTCTCGTTCAGGTTGAAGCTCGACGCCTGCAAGGCCGGCGCGAGTCCGAAGATCAAGCCCGTCAGCAGCGAGACGAGCAGCGTGAAGCCGAGCACGCGCGCGTCGACCGAGATCGAGCGCACCTGCGAGACGTTTTCGGGGATGAAAGTTTTCAGCAGCCCGACGCCCCACACCGCGAGCAGCAGGCCCACCGCGCCGCCGAGCGCCGCGAGCAGCAAGCTCTCGGTCAGGAACTGGCGGACGAGCCGCGGCCGGCTCGCGCCGAGCGCGACGCGCACCGCGATCTCCTTCTGCCGGACGGCCGCGCGCGCCAAGAGCAGGTTCGCCACGTTCGCGCAGGCGACGAGCATCACGAAGCCGACCGCGCCGAGCAGCACGAGCAGGGCCGGGCGGATGTTGCCGACGAGGTGTTCGTGCAGCGGCACGACCGTCGCGCCGAGGTTCGCGTTCTCCTCCGGGTGCTGCTGCTGCAACCGCGCGGCGATGGTCGCCATTTCGGCCTGCGCCTGCTCGACCGTGACGCCGGGCTTGAGCCGCGCGACGACTTGCAGGTAGTGCTGGCCGCGGTTGGCCGCCTGCTGCTGCGTGAACGCGATGGGCGTCCAGAGTTGATCCTTCGGGCCGGGGAACTGGAAGTGCGCGGGCATGACGCCGATCACTTCGTGGGCCTCGCCGTTCAGGTTGATGGGGCGGCCGACGATCTTCGGGTCGCCGCCGAAGCGACGCCGCCACAGCCCGTGACTGAGCACGGCCACGCGGTTCGCGCCCGGCGCGTCCTCCTGCGGCAGGAAGGCGCGCCCCAACTCCGGCTCGACGCCGAGCAGCGGGAAGAGCGAGGCCGAGACGCGGCGGCCGTCGAGCCGCTCGGGTTCGCCGACGCCCGTCAGGTTGTAGCTCTGGTCGGCGATGGCCGCCATGCCTTCGAAGACCCGGTTCTGATCGCGCCAGTCGATGTAGTTGGCCGCGGCCGGCGTGTCTTTCGGGAAGCCGCCCTTGGTGTCGTCCTCCCAGACCGTGACGAGCCGGTCGGGGTCTCGGTAGGGCAGCGGCCGGAGCAAGACCGTGTTGACGACCGAGAAGATCGCCGTGTTCGCGCCGACGCCGAGCGCGAGCGCGACGACCGCGACGGCCGTGAAGCCGGGGTTTTTCAAGAGCACCCGCGCGGCGTAGCGCGAGTCGTGCCAGAGGTCTGCGAACACGTTCGTCCTCCCGCGCGCGCCCATGACGGCCGGCTCCCGCCCGGCCGGCCGCTCGACGCGGCGCAACTCCTGCGAGAGCAGGTCGCTCTCCGTCAGCTCGACGAGCGCCGCGCGGCGCGCTTCTTCTTCCGCCGCGCCGCCCCGCAGCGACTCCTCGTAGCGGTCGTCCAAGTGCTGCGACAGCTCCTCGACGATCTCCGACTCGCGCGTCGGCGCGAGCCGCAGGCCCGCGAGCCGCCGCCTGATCTCAGGCTTCCAGTCAGGCATGTTCCGCCCCCGTGATGCGGTTGATCGCCGCGACGAACTCGCGCCACGTGTGGCGCTGCGCGGCCAGCACCTTCTTGCCTTCGGGGGTGAGGCGGTAGAAGCGGCGGCGGCGCTGCCCCTCCTCCTCGACCCAGCGCCCCTTGATCCAGCCGCGCTGCTCCAAGCGGTAGAGCAGCGGGTAGAGCGACGCGACGTTGAAGCGCACGACGCCCTCGGAGCGCGTCTCGATGAGCTTGCTGATCTCGTAGCCGTGGCGCGGCCGCGCCTCCACCAGCGACAGGATCATCAGCTCGGCGCTCCCTTTTTTAAGCTCGCGGTCGAACATCTGCGCGATATGTGACATAGCCATAGATTACTGAGAACGATATGCCCCGTCAAAAAGTTTCCGCCCGGCCGCGACTCGCCCGGCCGGGGCGCGGGCGCGCGGGGGAGTCCGAATCCGAAATCCCGAATCCGGAGTCGGAAATCCGAAACCCCGAACCTGAAATCTCAGGCCCGTCTCCCCCGCGTAAATTCCGCGCCCCCGGCGCCCGCGGCGTCGGGCGCGCGCGGGCCGGACTCCCGAGGGGAAAGTGCGACGAGTTTTCCTGTCGCGCCCCCGCCCCTTCGCGCTACAATCCGCGGCATTGGGCCGGGGTGTTGACAGGCAGTCCCGGCCGGCCGCCCTCGCACGGGTCAACCGAATGACGCTCCCCGCCGGCACGCGCATCGGCCGCTACGAAGTGCGCTCGCTCCTCGGAGCGGGCGGCATGGGCGAGGTGTATCTCGCGCAGGACACGGAGTTGCACCGGCCGGCCGCCTTGAAAATCCTGCCGCCCGAGGTGGCGCAGGACGCGCGCCGCATGCACCGCTTCAGGCTCGAAGCGCGCGCAGCCGCCGCGCTCAACCACCCGAACATCGCGCACGTTTACGAGGTCGGCGAGTCGGGCGGCGCGCACTTCATCGCGATGGAGTTGATCGACGGGCAGACCTTGCGCGAGTGCATCCGCGCGGGGAGCGCCGACCTGCCGAAGCTGCTGCGCTACCTGCAACACGCGGCCGAAGGTCTCGCCAAGGCGCACGCGGCCGGCATCGTCCACCGCGACCTGAAGCCCGACAACATCATGGTGACGCGCGACGGCTTCGCCAAGGTGCTCGACTTCGGCGTCGCCAAGCTGGTCGAGCCGCAAGGCTCGGAAACGCACTCGGCGGGCGACGCCGTGACGGTCGCCATGGAGCAGCACTCGCGGCCGGGCGTCGTCCTCGGCACGGCCGGCTACATGTCGCCGGAGCAGGCCCGCGGGCAGACCGATCAGATCGATCAGCGCTCCGACGTCTTCTCCTTCGGCTGCATCCTCTACGAGGCCGCGACCGGCGAGATGGCCTTCGCCGGCCTCGACGCCATCGACTCGCTCAACAAGATCATCCGCGGGACGCCCGCGCCCATCAACGACATCCGCCCCGAACTGCCGGCTGAGCTACAGAAGATCGTCCGCCGCTGTCTGGAGAAGGAGCCGGACGAGCGCTACCAGTCGATCAGGGACGTGGCGCTTGAGCTGCGGGAGTTGCGGCGCGGGATGGAGGCGGGCGCGGGCGGCGAGGGCGCGACGCCGCCGTGGGGGGCGCAGCCGGTGACGCGCTCCGACTCGCTGCACAGCTCGTCGTCGTCGCCGCCGGTCGGCGCGGGCGTGGGCACGTCGCCGCCGCCCGCGTCGCACACGACGCACCCGACGGCCGGCGGCCACCTCGTCAGCGAGATCAGGCAGCACA
>DATCVD010000634.1:0-5721 GCA_036567125.1 Pyrinomonadaceae bacterium
TGAGCGGCAGCCGCCGCCGCAGGCGCAGCGCGCGCCGCGCGAGCATCGTGTCGGGGCGGACGAAGGCGGAAAGGTCGTGGACGGTGAGGACGCCGGGGCGGCCGCCCCAGAGCGGCACGTCGTAGTTCGTGCCGTGGAACAGATCGACGCGGCCGCGCCGGAGGTGACGCGGCAGGCCCACCGACCACCAGTGGCGGCCGAAGCTGCCGACCTCGACGCGCGTCGCGCGCAGGTTCGGCGGCGGGGCCGATCCGTCGTCCGCGCGGAGATCGATTGGCTCGTAGCGCGACGGGTAGATCAGCTCGAACTCGTCGGCGGGTGACGCGGCGGCGAGCGCGCGGGCCAGCTCGAAGGTGTAGTGGCCGACGCCGGTCTTCGTCTCTGTGAGCGGGATGGCGTCGAGGCCGATGATCATCGCGGGGCGTCGTGGGGCGATCCGATCTTGCGCGTGCCAGTGTGGTCGTTACGGTCGGGAGAATGTACCACACGCGCGAACGCGCGCGTTCCGCTTTTGACTGGCGGGCGTGATTCGATGATGATCGCCGCGCGAGACAGACGACGACGACCCCGTTGCTTCGAGGAGCCGCATGAGACTGACCGAACTGAACACGCCCGCGCTCGTGCTCGACATCAATCGCGCGCGGCGCAACGCCGAGCGGATGGCGGCGCGCGTGCGGGCCTTCGGCGCGCGGCTGCGCCCGCACGTCAAGACGCACAAGTGCGCCGAGGTGGCGCGGCTCCAGACCGAGCAGTCCGACGCGGCCCTCACCGTCTCCACGCTCGCCGAGGCGCGCTTCTTCGCCGGCCGCGGCTTCACCGACTTGACCTACGCCGTGCCCGTCGAGCCGGGCAAGTTCGCGCCGGCCGTCGATCTCGCGCAACGCGGCGTCCGCCTCGCGCTCATCACGGACGACGCGGAAGTGCCCGCCCCGCTCGACGACACGGCCGGGCGCGCGGGCGTCACGCTCGACCTCTTCCTCAAAGTCGATTGCGGCTACCACCGCTGCGGCGTCGAACCCGACACGCCGGAGGCGCGCGAGATTCCGCGCAGGATCGCCGCCGCGCGCCACCTCCGCTTCGCCGGCCTGCTCACGCACGCCGGCCACTCGTACCACGCGCGCACGCGCGACGAACTGCTCGCCGTCGCGCGGCGCGAGCGCGACGTGACGGCCGAGTTCGCCCAACAGCTTCGCGCCGACGGCATCGAAGTGCCGACCGTGAGCGTCGGCTCGACGCCGACGATGGCGGTCGTCGATCACCTCGCGGGCGTGGACGAGGCGCGGCCCGGCAACTACATCTTCTACGACGCCTTCCAAGCCACGCTCGGCAGTTGCGCCCTCACCGACTGCGCGCTGACCGTCCTCGCCGCGGTCGTCCACCGCGACCGCACGCGCCGCAAAGTCGTCATCGACGCCGGGGCCGTCGCGCTCTCCAAGGATCGCGGCGCGGCGGAACTCGACCCCGCCTGCGGCTTCGGCAGGGTGTTAGATTCGGAGGGGAACGATCTCGGCCTGCGCGTCGATTCGGTCTCGCAGGAGCACGGCGTCGTCCGCGTCGGGGACGACGAACTCTTCGACCGCCTGCGCGTCGGCACGCGCGTGCGCGTGCTCGCCAACCACTCCTGCCTGACCGCCGCGCAGCACCCCTTCTACAACGTCCTCGAAGGCGAGCGGGTCGTTGACAAGTGGGAGATTCAGCGCGGCTGGTGAAGAGACCTCGTGGCCGCTAGCTGTTAGCGGGCGGCAGTGAGGCGGAGATCGAATCCGTGTGGTAGCGAGAGGCCCGAGGAGAAGTCATGGTGGTCATAGGTTTTTCGGATCAGCCCGAGGGTATCTGGTGCGTCGCGGGGTGGGTGTTCCGACTACTGCGGGGCGATGTTATTACTCAGTACCCGGAAGATAAAGAGATGGCCGACGCGTTCGCCAGCGCCGAAATCTTCAGCGGGTTACACGTCGATTCTTTAACACCGGAACTTGCGGTGAGAGTCGCCGACGCGCTCAGGCAGGTGACCTCGGGCATTCTGTCCGGGGCGATCAGGTCAGGCATTCGTGACCTGCCGTTCGGCGACGCGACGGCTGAGGAACAGTATCAGCAAGCATTACGGGAACTGCTAAACATTTTACCTCCCACCTGACTGCGGCGTCGTGCAAAGCCAAGCGGCCAACCGCGGACGAAAACCGAAGGCGGGAGGCAGCACGAGCGTGACTGCCTCCCGCCTTCGGTTTTGCTAACAGCTAATCGCTAACAGCTTCCTCACGCCCTCTTGACGTTGCGCGCGGCCTGCGCGCGCGCGGGCTGCGGCTGTTCGGCCTGCGCCGGCTCCGCGTCGGCGGACTTCATCTTCTCGATGCGGGCCGTGAGGCGGCGGTCGAGGTCGGCGACCTGTTCGGGCGCGAGGCGGTAGATGTTCGGCTGGTTGTGGTAGAGCTTCGAGACCGTCACGATGTCGGCCTCCTTGAAGCCGTGGCGCACCGCCTTCTCGACCAGCTCCTGCACCGTGATCTGCGGCGGCACGAGCGTGAGCGGCTGCGGCTTCTCCTCAATCGTCTCGGGGACGGCCGCCGCGCGCGGGGCTTCGACCGGCAGGTCAGTCCCGTGCTCGGTCTGCATGTGGCGGATGAAGTCGGCGAACGTCACGTCGCCCGTCAGCTCGAAGCCGACCTCGAAGGCCGGGCTGTTCGACTTGATGATCTGGAAGACGCGGACGATCTCGCCGTCGCGCTCCTGCAAGGAGACCTCGACCATGATGTCGACGAAGTATTCGAGGCCGCTCGCCGTCATCGGCAGCACGCGGCCGACCTCGTTGTCCTCCTTCGCCTCTTTGCCCTTCGCCGGAATCTGATCGACGATCACGACCGACTTGCCCGACTCGATGCACAGCCGGCGCAAGACGCCTTGCAGGATCATCTGATCGGCGGCCAACTCCTCGGCCGAAGGCTGCGCGAGCGGATCGTTCGTGCGCTCGCGGACGGCGGCCACCATCTCGGAGTGCTTGGCGGAGAAGTAGGAGGCCCACGAGTCGAGGGCGAAGCAGCCGTAGTCGCGCTCGCGGCCTTCGCCGGAGAGCGCCCAGTCGATGAACTCGGGCAGCTCGTCCGGCTGCTCGATCTCCAAGCCGTCGAAGACGTCGCCGTTGCCGCGCAGCAGGCGCGACTTGCGCTCCACGTCGAAGATGCAGAGGCGGCCCACCCCGGCGTCGGCCATCGAGCGGACGAAGTGGGTCTTGCCGACGCCCGCGCCGCCGCGCACGGCCATCACGAGACGCTGTTGCCGGGGCAGGCGGCTGAGCGGGTTGATTCGCGGTTTCTTCACGTTGCTCATCTGAAGGACTCCTTAGATTCTGTTCGGGTGTGTGCGGCGACCGTCCGCCGCCGCCGGTTCGCGGCCGCACCCCGCGCCGATTCGGGAGCATCTCTGCCCTGCGCGGGCCGGCCCTTCTGTGCCAGACGTGAAACACTGTATCACAAGCTGCGCGAATGTGAAACAGAAAATTTCACCGATGAAACAAAAAAGCCGCGGCCCGTAAACCTTGACGGGTGACAGTAGAGAAGCTCTTAGCCGTTAGCTGTTAGCCGTTAGCTCTTTTGTTCGGCTAACGGCTAACAGCTAACGGCTAACGGCTTCTTTCCACCTGTCGCGGCCGTCAGCGGCTTTACAAAGTCGGCCGAAACGGTTTTCATTGTCTGTCCCGCAAATTCTAACGGTTAACGTCCGAGGCAGCAGTTCGTCGCCATTCATCCGAGCCATGAAAGTTTACGAGAACATTCTGGGCCTCATCGGCAACACGCCGCTCGTGCGCCTGAACCGCATGACCGAAGGCATCAAGGCGCAGGTCTTCGCCAAGATGGAGAGCCTGAATCCGGGCTACTCGGTCAAGGATCGCATCGGCATCTCGATGATCGACGCGGCCGAGCGCGAGGGGCTGCTGAAACCCGGCGGCACGATCGTCGAGGCCACTTCGGGCAACACCGGCATCGGCCTCGCGCTCGCCGCGGCCGTGAAGGGCTACCGCTGCACGTTCGTGATGACGGACAAGGCTTCGGTCGAGAAGGTGCGTTACCTGAAGGCGCTCGGCGCGGACGTGGTCGTCGTGCCGGCGTCGGCGAAGCCGGGCACGCCGGATCACTACGTCGCCACGGCGCAGCGCATCGCGCGCGAGACGCCGAACAGCTTCTACCCGAACCAGTACGCGCACCCCGCCAACCCGCTCGCGCACTACCGCACGACCGGCCCCGAAATCTGGGAGCAGACCGAAGGGCGGATCACGCACTTCGTCTGCGGCCTCGGCACGGGCGGCTCGATTTCGGGGACGGGGCGTTTTCTGAAAGAGACGAACGCCGCGATCAAGGTGATCGGCGCAGACCCCTACGGGTCGGTCTTCAAGACCTACAAGGAGACGGGGCACGTCGGCGTCGCCACGCCCTATCTGGTCGAGGGCATCGGGCAGGAGATCATCCCCGACAACGTCCACCTGAAGTACGTGGACGAGATCATCAACGTCACCGACCGCGAGTCGTTCGAGCTGGCGCGGCAGCTGGGCCGCAAGGAGGGCATCTTCTGCGGCGGCTCGACGGGGACGAATCTGGCGGCGGCGCTCAGGGTCGCGCGGCAGTTGGACGAGACGGGCGTGGTCGTCTTCATCGTCTGCGACACGGGCGAGCACTACCTGACGAAGTTCCACTCGGACGAGTGGCTCAAGGAGAAGCGGCTCTTGGAGCCGCAGAGGATGACCGCCGGCCTCATCGTCGGGACGAAGGGCGCGCACGCGCCGGCCGCGCTCGTCACGGCGACGACGCAGACGCGCGTCTCCGAGGCGCTGGCGAAGATGGACGAGTTGGGGCTGTCGCACATCCCCGTCGTCGAGGAAGGGAAGTCGGTCGGGTCGCTCCGCGAGAACCGGATACTCGCCAAGGTGCTCGCCAACCGCGAGCTGCTGGAGGGGCCGGTCAGCGAGGTGATGGGCAACAGCTTCCCCGTCGTGGACGTGGACGCGAGCGCGGCCGACGTGACGAGCCAGTTGCAGAAGAGCCCGGCCGTCCTCGTCGAAGAATACGGACGCCTCACCGGCATCATCACGCGCCACGACATGATCGAGCAGCAGGGATGAGGAAGAACAAGGAATTAAGAATTAAGAATTAGGAATTAAGAATTCAGGAGACAGAAGAAAAAGCGGAAGCCGGGCGAAGACCCAAACGGGTTCTTCGATCCGGCTTCCGCCTTCTTAATTCTTAATTCTTAATTCCTAATTCTTAATTCTTAATTCCTTGTCAGTGCTTCGTCGCAGGCGTCGCGGTAGCCGCAGGCGGCGCAGCGCGGCGGCTGGTCGTGGCTGCGGTGAACCTCCCCGGCGTCGCGCGCCTCGCGCATCTCGTCCAACAGTTCGAGCAGCGCGCCGCGCAGCCGCGGCGTGTATTCGACGCGCACTTCGCCGTCGCGGTAGCGGACGACGCCGTAGGGGACGCTTTCGCCAAGCCCGTCTTCGACGAGCAGGCAGTAGGCCGCGAGCTGCATCAGGTGCGAGTCGTAGGGCACGCCCGACGCGGGCCGCCGGGTTGATTTGGCCTCGACGGGCACGATGCCCTCGCGCGTCCGAACCAAGTAATCGGGCCGCCCCGTCAGCCCGTGGCGGCGCGAGACGAGCGGGCGCTCCTGCCGCTCCCCTTCCTCGTTCAGCGTGACGGGCGCGACGCGGCCGACGGGCGCGCCCGTGTCGCCGTAGAT
>DATCVD010000635.1:0-2313 GCA_036567125.1 Pyrinomonadaceae bacterium
TAGCGGCGCAGCGTCCGGCGGCCCTCCGCGCCGAGGTACGTCTCGCGCCCGACGCGCGCGCCGAAGAAGGCGCGCGCGCCGCGCATCACGGGCAGCCACATGAAGAGGAAGAGCGTGACGGCGTTGCTCGCCAGCATGACCAAGGTGACGATCTGTGTCTGGTTCAACATCACTTCGCTCCTTTCAGCAGGGCGCGCAGCTCGTCGCCGACGAGCGCCATGATCTCGGCGCGCCGCAGCCCCGCCAGCACGAGGCCGGTCAGCGCGGCGCGCAGGGGCTTGCGCAGCTCGTCCTCGCTCGGCCGCTCGCGGTCGGCGTCTCTGGCCGCGACGGTCGCGCCCGCGCCGTGGCGGACGTTCAAGAGCCCCTCGGCCTGCAACTCGCGGTAGGCGACGGCGACCGTGTTCAGGTTCACGCCGAGATCGCCCGCGAGCTGCCGCACGGGCGGGAGCTGCGCGCCCTCGCGCAGCTCGCCCCGCGCGATCAGGGCCTTCAGCTCGTCCGCGATCTGCCGGTAGATCGGCCGCCCGTCCGCCTCGTCAACCGTGATGTGCATCGCCGCCTCCGCGCCCGCCGGAATTGTATGCTGTCTTTATACACTAGACAATTCCGCGTGTCAACGGTTTTCCCCCGGGCGGGCGGCGCGGCGGGGCCGCGTTGCATTTTGCGCGGGCGAAAAGTTAGGATGGCCGCGAGAGCCCGGACTCCCGAAAAAACTTAAACGTGGGCGCGAGGTGGAGCGATGAAATTCCCCGGCGGGATGAACATCCAGCAGATGATGAAGCAGGCGCAGGCCATGCAGGAGAAGATGCAGCGCGAGATGGAGGAGATGACGGTCGAGGCCTCGGCCGGCGGCGGCGTCGTCTCCGTCCGGATGCAGGGCACGAAGGAGTTGCTCGCGCTGACCATCGACCCGGAGGCCGTCAAGGACGGCGACGTGGAGATGCTGCAAGACCTGATCGTCGCGGCCGTCAACGAGGCGGGCCGCAAGGTGGACGAGGCCATGAAGGGCAAGCTCGGCGGGATGCTGCCGCCGGGGCTGATGTAGTTATCGGAGGTCAGAGGTCAGAGGTCAGGGGTCAGTTAAAACAGAACTGATCTTTCTGACCTCTGACCTCTGACCTCTGACCTCTAACTTATGCTCGAATACGCGGAGCCGGTCACGAAGCTGATCGACGAGTTCAAGCGGCTGCCGGGGGTGGGGCAGAAGTCGGCGCAGCGTCTGGCGTTTCACGTCCTGCGGATGACGGAGGCCGACGTGGATCGGTTCACGGCCGCGATGCAGGAGGTCAAGCGCCGGATCGTCTTCTGCACGATCTGCAACAACCTGACGGACGTTGACCCGTGCCGCTTCTGCGCCTCGACCTCGCGCGACCGCTCGCTGATCTGCGTCGTCGAGGAGCCGTACAACCTCGTCGCCGTCGAGAAGACGCGCAGCTACAACGGCCTCTACCACGTGCTGCACGGGTCTCTCTCGCCGATCCGGGGAACCGGCCCCGAAGACCTGCGCCTGCAAAACCTGCTGCCGCGCCTGCGCCCCGAGAACAACGACGGCGTCGAAGTCCGCGAGGTCATCCTCGCCACCAACCCCAACACCGAAGGCGAGGCCACGGCGAGCTACGTCAGCCGCCTCTTGAAGCCGCTCGGCCCGCGCGTCACGCGCATCGCGATGGGGATGCCGGTCGGCAGCGACCTCGAATACGTCGACGAAGTCACGATGGACAAGGCGCTCGCCAACCGGCACGAGATTTAGGAAGCCGTTAGCTAATAGCTGTTAGCTGTTAGCTGTTAGCTCTTAGCGGTCAGCGGTCAACCATCAGCTAAACAGAAAGGCGGGACGCGACTCCGATCAAGTCGCGTCCCGCCTTCTGCCTTCTAACCCCTGCCTTCCGGCTAACGGCTAACGGCTAACAGCCAACAGCTAACAGCCGATAGCCAACAGCTAATCCGAGAGGTTTAAGCTCAGCCCCGTGCCGGAGCGGAGCGCGCGCTCGTAGGCGAGCGCGGCGGCGGCGGCGTCCTGCAAGGCCGTGCCGGTCGAGTCGAAGACGATGATCTCTTCCGCCGACGTGCGGCCCGTCTTGCGGCCGGCGATGATCTCGCCGAGTTCGGCGTGCACGTCAGCGCGCGTGACGGCCCCCGCCGCGAGGGCGTGGCGCAGGTCGCCGATCAGCGCGCACTGATCGAGCAGGTCAACCACGATCTTGCTCGACCGCATCAGCGACGGGTCGATCTCCTGCTTCGTCGGGTTGTCGGCCCCGACGGCCGCGACGAACGCGCCGGGCCGCACGTCGCCGCGCGCGAGCAGCGGCC
>DATCVD010000636.1:0-3013 GCA_036567125.1 Pyrinomonadaceae bacterium
CCGCCCGCCACGTCCACGACCGCGACCGCCGCGCCCCCGCGCGCGAACTCCAACGCGCACGCGCGCCCGATCCCCGAAGCGCCGCCCGTCACGAGTGCGATCTTGCCGGAGAAGCTCATGGGGAAGTTGTTAGCGATTAGCTGTCAGCTGTTAGCTGTCAGCTGTCAGAAAAAGAGATCAAGCTGGCAGAAGAAGGAACTTGATCGGCGGTCTGAGCGCGCCGACTGAGCGCACCGGCCTCCCGTTTCGAAAGTCCCGCGCACGCTTGCTTATAAAAACCGCCCGCCGACTTTGAATGCCGAAAACGAGCTAACCGCTAACAGCTAACAGTTAACTCTTCGGGAACGGCGCGCCGAGCCACGCTTCGTAGAGGCGCATCTGTTCGGGCGTCGGCTGGCGGACGGGCGCGATGCGGTAGTTCTCCTCGGGGCGGCCGCCGAGTTTGATCGTGAGCGTGCGCAGCTCGTCGGCGCGGAAGACCGTCAGGCGCAGCTCGTCGCCGGGCCGTTTGTCTTCGAGCCGGGCGTTTAGGAAAGTCAGGTTGGCGCGCGCGCCGTCGACGGCGACGATCTGGTCGGCGGCGTAGAGACCCTGATCGTAGGCCGGCGTGCCCGCGGGCACGTTCGTCACCGTGAGGCGCTCGCCGTCCTGCCGCAGGTTCGCGCCGAGGAAGGCGCGCTGCGGCGGCTGCGCCGCGTCGCCCGCGACGGTGAGCAGTTGCAGGCCGGCGGCCGAGAGCGCGGCGTTGTAGTCGAGTTCCTCGCGGCCGCGGACGTAGCGGCGGAAGAAGTCTTCGAGGCTTGAGCCGGCCACCTGCTCGGCGGCGCGCTGGAAGTCGGCGGGCGTGTAGTTGCGGTCGCGCTTGGCGAACTCGCTGTAGAGCAGGCGCACGACGTCGTCGAGCGACTTCGCGCCGCGGGTGCGGCGGCGGATTTCGAGATCGAGGAGGAGCGAGACGAGCGCGCCCTTGTCGTAGTAGGAGACGGCCGAGTTGATCGTGTTCTCGTCCGGGCGGTAGTACTCGATCCACGCGTCGAAGCTGGCCTCCTCGACGCTCTGTTCGAGCCGGCCGGGCGTGTTCTGGATCGTGCGGATGGTCGTGGCGAGCAGGCGCAGGTAGTCGCGGTCGGTCATCAGGCCGGCGCGGCGCACGAGCAGGTTGTCGTAGTAGCTCGTCACGCCCTCGGCCACCCAGAGCAGGCGCGTGTAGTTCTCGGCCGTGTAGTCGAAGGGGCCGAGCGCGTCGGGCCTGAGCAGCTTGACGTTCCAGACGTGGAAGTACTCGTGCGCGACGAGCGAGAGGAAGTCGTGGTAAGAGGTTTCGGGGCGGAAGTTGAAGCGTCGCCAGATCAGCGCGGTCGAGTTCTTGTGTTCAAGGCCGCCCGACGCCGTCGCGTGCAGCATCAGCAGGAAGGTGTAGTCGCGGTAGGGCATGTCGCCCATCATCGCCGAGGCGGCCTCGACGATCTTCTGCACGTCGCGGCGGACGCGCTCGGCGTCGTAGTTGCCCTCGCCCGCGATGACGATGCGGTGCGGGACTCCGCGCACGTCGAAGGAGAGCAGGCGGAAGTCCGCGACGAGGAAGGGCGAGTCGTAGAGCGCGTCGAAGTTTTCGGCGCGGAAGGTGTCGGGCTGGCCGGGGGCGGCCGGGAGTCCGGTGGCGATCTTCCAGTTGCCGAAGGGCTGGACGCGCACGGTCGAGGGCGCGCCGAGGTGGCCGTCCGGGTACATCAGCAGCGCGGCGTTGTTCCAGAAGGCGCGGCGGTCGTTCAGCTCGTTCGTGCGCACCGTCAGCTCGTTCGCGTAGACGGAGTAGGAGACGCGCAGCTCGCTCCCGCCGTTCGTCTCGACGCGCCAAGTGTTCTTGCTCGCCTTGCGCCACGCGAGTTCGCGGCCCTCGCCCGCGCGCGGCGCGAAGTCCTGCACGTGGCGCGCGAACTCGCGGACGAGGTACGACCCCGGAGTCCAGACGGGCATGACGAGATCGAGCGAGGCGGGCAGCCGCGCGCCGCCCGCGCCGCGCACGCGCATATCGACGTGCAGGAGGTGCGTGTCGGGGCGCGGCATCGAGACCGTGTAGCTGATTTCGGGCGGCGGGCCGGCGGCGCGCTGCTGTTGGCGCGCGCGGACTCCGGCCGCGGCCGAGACGAGTAGTAAGACGGAGAGTGCGAGGGCGCGGCGGTGCTGCATCCTTAAAGAGACTTCCTCTCGGAGAACGTTTCGCGGGGAGTTTACCGGATGCCGCAATCTTACTACGAAGCGCGCCGGGCCGGCCAAGCGCCGGTGCGCCCGCGCGCGCCGCGGCGCACGAAAATAATTGATTTCGCGCGCCGCGTCGGTTAACTTTGTCGCCGGCCTTTCTCCCACGGACGACGCCACGGCCCCCGCGGCGGCACACAATCTGGCCGCGACGGCCGCAACCTCGCACACGGCGGCCCGAAAGCTTCGGCCAATTTCAGTCAAGGCGGTTCAGAACGTCGTCAGCTAACCCTGCCGGGTGGTCGAGCGCGGCCGCCCCGACTTCCGACGAGTTGTCGTCGGCGACGACGGGCCTCAGCCGGGGGCGGCGTGGGACGAGTCGGCCGCGCGCAGGACGGGGCCGCGGGCCGCCGCGGCGGACGCAAAGAACGGGACGGAGGCCGCCGGTAAACGCTGAGACGTTTCGTCGTTTCAGCTCAAGCGGTATGAGTCGGAATAGGGCTGTTGTCCGGGAACCTCTGACGCACGAAACGGCGTGAGAGGGGACGGGCGACAGCCCTTGCAATTTTTCCAGCAAGTTACGAAAAGGACTTCCCCGCATGGACTTACCCGGACAGAAGCTGACCAGCAACGCCCCGCTGACGGCCGACCGCGACGAGCACGCGCTCGACTGCTGCCGGCGCGCGCAGGCGCTCGAAGAGCGCGGCCACTACGACGAGGCCGCCGAAGAGTTGTCGGAGTTCTGGGCGGGCGTGGGCAGCCGCCCGCGCGTCGCCGGGCTGGGCGAGGGGGCCGCGGCCGAGGTGCTGCTGCG
>DATCVD010000637.1:0-7709 GCA_036567125.1 Pyrinomonadaceae bacterium
CATCGAAGGTTATTACAACCGGGCGCGGCGGCACTCAAGCCTGGGTTACAGAACGCCGGACGAGTTCGAGCGGGAATGGGAGATCAAAACGAAAGGGGAAAATAGCGAGAGGATCATGTCCGGAAATACTTGACCATCTCACGGCACACGACGGGCCATCGCCGGGTGGAGATCTACTACCCTCCCTACTTGTTCGACGCCAACGGCAATCGGCTCGCACAGCCCGTCATTAACTCGGTCGCGTCCAGCGTCTCCTACGGCCAGCAGTTCACCCTCTCCTACGCCGGCGCGTCGCAGGTCAAACGGGTTGCCTGGGTCAGGTTGCCCTCCGTGACCCACGGGTTCGGCAGTGACCAGCGGATCAACGTGCTGCCGCACTCGGCCACGCCCGGCGTCGCGAACAGCGTGACGGTGACGACGCCGGCCGACCCGCGCAAGTGCCCGCCGGGCCACTACATGCTGTTCATCTTTAACGAGAACGGGACGCCGTCGGTCGCCAAGATCGTCCGCATCGGCGTGCCCGACGCGCCCGACGTCGGGGCGCGCGTCTTCCGCAACAGCGGCGGGCAGCTCGCGGTCTTCTACCGGGGCGCTAACGGCGACCTCGCTTACTCGACGCAGGAGACGCCCGGCTCCGGCTGGGCCACCCACATCAGCCTCGGCGGGTTCATCACCGCGAACCCCGTCGGCCTCCCTAACTCGCAGGGCGTCCGCCACATCTTCGTCCGCGGGAGCGACAACGTCCTCTACCACCAGTGGTACAACAGATCGGCCGGGGCGTGGTCGGGCTGGCACTTGCTGGGCGCAGGCGTCAGGTCGTTGTCGGAGCTGGCCGTCGCGCGCAACACCAACGGGCGGCTGCAAGTCTTCTTCCGCGGCGCGGACGACTCTCTCCAGTACATCGCCCAGACCGGCGACGATCCCAACAGCTGGGGCGCCCTTGTTAGCCTCGGCGGGATCATCACCTCCGAGCCGTCCGTCGCCGTCAACGCCGACGGGCGGCTCTACGTCGTCGTCCGCGGGGGCGGCAACGGCCTCTACCACCAGTGGCAGACGACGCCCGGCGGAGGGTGGTCGGGCTGGCAGGCTTTGCCGGGCCTCGCGGCCAATAGCGCCCCCGTCGCCGCGCGCGGCGCGAACGGCCGCCTCCACGTCTTCTCCCAAGGCATGGATAACGCCCTGTGGTACGCGACGCAGGTGCAGCCGGGGGGCGACGCGTGGACTTCACACGTCCCTCTGGGCAGCAGCCTCGTGGGTAAGCCGGCCGTCGGCGTTGACGCCGACGGCCGGCTTACGACCTTCATACAGGGGGCAGACAACGCCCTCCACTACCGGCAGGAGACGGGCCCGGGTAGCGGGCAGTGGACAAACTGGGCGTCGCTCGGAGGCACCCTGACCGCCCCTCCTGCAGTCGCACGCAACGCGGACGGGCGACTGCAAGTCATCATCCAGGGTGTGAGCAACGTCCTCTATCACAACCTTCAGACTGCGCCGAATGGCACGAGCTGGACGGGCTTTGGGCGGGTCGGCGGCCACGCGTCCACCTTCTGACACGGAGCGTCAGAAGGTGGACGCGTGGCGGAGTGCGTGCAGACTGGCTGACGCGCGGCTTCGCCGGTCTGTGCCGAGCGGCACACGGCGTGCCGGCGTCAACCTTACTTCGAAGCGGACAGGTAACCCCTAAAGGAGCGAACTATGATCGAGCTACTAACCTTAACCCTGGCCGCTGCCCTCGCGCTCGGCTCCTCGGGCGCGAGTTCGCAGCAGCAGACCAAGGGGGGCACGTCAACCACAACCACCAACGAGGAGACGCCCCCGCCGCCCGACGACGACGCCAGAGCGCAAATCATCGACCTCGGCTGAGGCGCGATCCGAAATTCATTCCGGTGAGTGTGGATGAGAGATATCCGTCCACGGGTATGCCCGGCGGGGCCGGCGGGCCGGCGACAAGAGTTCTCCGCGCCCGCAGTCCCCCGCATCCGACCGCAGGTCGGGGAAAGGAATGGGGAGTGATGAGGAACGAACAGGCTCGGCGCGCGGCCCGCCTCCTGACGCTGGCGGCGCTGCTGCTCGCCGGCTCAGCGAACGCTTACGCCAACAGGTGCGAGGGCAGGTCTCCGGGGGAACTGACAGTGCTGCTTATCCCGACCGTCCAGACCAGGACGGCTCCGGCCGAGACGTGGTGGCAGGACTGCCTCGACCCGGCCTTCGTCCAATGGCCGGCCGGCGGCAGCCAGAACCTGCCCGTTGTCGCCGCCGCCGTCGGCATGTTCATCAGCGGCCGGCACGACGACGACATGCCCGTCCGGGCCGGCTACTCGGGGCCGACAGACATTAAGGTCAGCTACATCGACTGGTGGACCGACTTCCTGGAGGCCCAAGTCGGCGTCAACATGACGGCCATCGAACGGCCCGGTAAGCCCTCGCGCACGCTGCCGGGCCAGATACGTTACTTCCACAGCCGTGAGTCGTTCTCCAACATTTACGACGCGCCGGTCGTGGCGGCCGTAGCTGCGATCCACTTCTGGGCGCAGAAGAACTCCTGGGAGCCGGGTGCCGGCACTCTCCGAGGGCTCGCGCGCCGGTACTTGCGCGCGACGTGGGCCGTCTACGCGTTCGCGGCCGGGAGCGGGCCTTCGAAACTCTACCGGATGGGCTACAAGGCCGACCTTGTTACGCACGCGCTGACGACCACGGAAGAGCGTCGGGCCGTCAACGTCGCCGACCCGGCCCCGCACACCGAATACTACCCGAAATCCCCGCTCAGGGCCGACGGTACTAACTATTTCGGCGGCAACTTCCTCGCGCTCGCGGGACAGCGTTCTAAGATCATGGGTAACCGCTGGGCGTGGGACGACCGGATGCCGCTCTTCGGGCGGGCCATGGGGACGATCCAGAACTACCGCAGCAACGAATCGGCCAACACGCAGAAGGCGCTGCTCGACTACCTGCAAGCGAACTGGGATGCCGGGGTCGAAAGTCTCTACGGCCTGAGCGACGCCGACCGGAACAGCCTCGGCAACCTGATTTTCTACACGTCCGGCGCGTCAACCCTCCTCCCGTGGCTCGACGGCGTCAGGACGAACGTCACTTTCCGCTTACTCGGCTGGCCGAGCGGCGTCAGAGCCTCGATGATGGAGACGAACAACAACTTCTTCGACACCTGCGTGTGGGCGGTGAAGTACGACCCCGCGACCGATCCGGTCAACAAGGTCGCGACCTTCCTCTTCACTTGGTGGGATAACCCCGGCTCCAATAGCGGATGGGCGAGGCTGGAGCAAGGACTCATCAGGGCCTACCACCCGGCGAAGACCAAGGAGACATCCACGGGGACGAGGACGCTGCACCCGGAGGTGGAAGCCTACATCACCATCCCGGCCTCGAACCCGACTTACCACCTCGTCCTGAGCCAGAACGCCAACCCCTACCTCGACGGTACGCCCCAGACCGAGTACCCGCCGAGGCCAGCGCCCAGGGACGACTGGCCGCCGAACTACTGACGTGCGGGCGTGAGCGGGGCATGGAGTCGCACGAAGATAGGGGCGGCGTCGCCGGCATGATCTCTATCGTACGCCGGCGACGGCGGGCCGCCCCCGGTGACCGGAAGCCGCTGGTGGCTGCTTGGTTATTCGGCATCCAGCTAGGCTGGGCCTGCGAAGGGGGGCTGCAGCCGTGTTGATGATGCCTTGTCGTAGCCGGGTGCCGCCGGCGGCTCCGGGCCACCTTACACTGGTGACTTTCGCCGTCGCAACCGAGGGGCCGATGATTCCGCAGTTGTCTATAGCCCAAGCATGCCGCCAATTCGGGTGGGAGCGGCCGTCGGAATCTGCCGGGGTCAACAAGGCTGTCTCGGACGATGAAAGTCATTCCGATCACAAAGGGGCAAGTTGTCTTTGTAGACGATGAAGACTACGCGGCGCTAACTCGCTGGAAGTGGCACCGCAGCAGTCACGGCTACGTGGTGAGAACCCCCGGCGGGAGGAAGAGCCGCGAAATTATTTTCATGCACCGCCAGATCATGAACGCGCCCGCGGCTGCGGCCGTCATCTTCTTGGACGGCAACCCGCTCAACTGCCGGAAAGAGAATCTTCTGATCGTCGGCCCGGCCGGCATCCAGCACAAGCGGGGGAGACTGGAGACCAAGACCTCCTCCCGGTACAAGGGTGTCTTCCGGCACAAGGGCCGGCGCAAGTGGTTCGCGAGGATCAAAGTTGCGGGCAGGGCGATGCACCTTGGGTCTTTCGGGAGTGAAGAGGCGGCGGCGCGCGCCTACGACGAGGCCGCCCGGCGCTTCTTCGGCGAACACGCGTTCCTGAATTTCAAACCTACCGAGCCGGGTATCTAGCCGAGGCGCGTCACGTCGGCCGGCGGCCGCGACGACAGCAGACCTGCTGCGGGGAACCGGGGCCGGCCGACCGACGAACGGTTCTACAGGTACTCACAGTTCCAAGAGACCGTGGAGGGTATCGGCCGTTACACCGAATACAAGGTGGCGGAGGCGGCTGCCGGCACTGACTACCAACCGACGAAGGCTTTCCGCCGGCTCTCAGACTTCAAAGGCTATCAACCGGTGTGGGAGGAGAATTACAAAGACCAGCTCTTCCCCATCAAGCATGCCGGGCGCGCGCGTGAGCGCATAACAATTCACTCGCCGCCTGCCCCGGCCGGGTCGGCTGGGCTGCCGCCGCCGCCTTGTTGACCGCGGGGGCTGCGCCCCTGGCAGATGACTCGCGCCACGTCTGGCGTGCTACCCCCGCGCGCACCACCTGCTGATTCTCTGCCCTCGGGCGAGCGCGCCGGCTGTGCGTCTGACGGTAACGCTGAGGCGCGGGTGCTTCCCGCGGCGCCCGTCTGTGATTTGGCGATCCTGATCCCCAAGCGTCTTATTTTGGATGAGATCGTCGTCTCGTTGAGCCCGAGCAGCCGCGCGGCGCGGGCCTGGTTCCCTTCGGCAGCCTCAAGCGCCCTCTTGATCAGGTAGGTCTCGTACCTCGCCACCTCGTCGAAGAAACTCACGCCGCGCTCCACGTCGGGGATACTGTATTGCCCGGCTGCCCCTTCGAGCCGCGCCACCTCCGCCACGAGGAAGTCAGCTAAGGCGCGCAGGGCGGCGATTCTCTGTTCCACGGAAGCACTCGGCAAACGACCGGGATTCTGGCCTTCCATGCAACGCCCTTCAACCTACACGCGGCGGCCAGTTGCCTTGGCCGCGCCTGACGATTTCCAGATCAACGACCGGTTATTGTTTATCCGCCCCACCCTGCGTCACCTCCGCCAAGGCCCCGCTTATCGTTTCGGCTTGGGCCGGCGTCAGGCGGACTCCCCGCCTTGTTAGCGCACTTTGTGCGGGGGGCGGGGCGGCGACCGGGGGTTGACTTCCGAACAGTCGCGCGTAGATGAGTAGCGCCACGAGGTATGAGCCCTCGGGGCTGGGATGGAACCCGTCTGACGTGTAGAGGGGTAGATGTGGGTCACGACGCAGGGCCGCGCGCCACGCCTCGCCGGCGGGTATGAGGACGCAGCCGGCCTGCCGCGCCGCCATCGCGTGATTCTCGATCACCTTGCCGAAATCGCCGAAACGCGCGGCACTCGGCCAGACCATGTACAAGGCCGGCCGCGCCCCCGCGCGGCGGATCTCTTCGGAGAACAGTTTTGTGTATTTGAGCAGCACCTCCAGCCCCTCGGGTGACGCCGACGGGCCTTGCTGGAGGACGACAAAGTCCCACCTGCTGCTCGCCAAGGCTCGGCGGGCATGGCTCTGGTTCCAGTGATCTTCCAGGCTGAAATTCGGGAAGGCCACCGTCTTATAGGTGAATCTCTTCCCGCCGGATTCGGCGAGCACCTTGACCGTCGCCGGCAGATCGTTCTCGTAAGTCAGACTATTGCCAACGAAGAGCACACGCACCTCGTCGGGCGGCTTCTGCTGCGCTAGAGTTCCGCCGCCGCAGCATAGGATTAGGGCGATTGCTGCGAGCGCCAGACCGGGTCGCGGAGATGCCGAGGCAATCAATTGCCTCCCTGTCCCGCCGATACTTGCTCGCTCAGGGCACTGAGTAATTCGTCTCATATACACTCCGCGCGCCGAGGCACGTGGGGCGGGCGTACACAATCCTGAGCGCCGCCCCGGCTTCGGAGACTTCAGAATGGTCGTGGACTCACCCTGCGCCCGACGTGGACGCTAACAGCCCCAGATTAAAGAAAGTTGCTCCGAGTGTCTTTAAATACGGTCTTGGATTTTCTTTGATTTCTATTAGGGCCGCTCTAAACAGCCCATCTGGTGACAGGTGTGGCCTTACAGAATTAGCTGACGAGGCGGTTGATCTTTTTGAGACGACGGCCCGACCTTGTGGGGGCTGTGTCGATGTGCGGAGACGGCTTCGGACAGCGAGAAAGGTGGGATTATGGTTTTCTTGGGGGCAGCCCGCTGCCTTGCGTATGCCAACTTACCACTGCCGGGGTTTGGGCGGCCTCCGCCTTCACGGGCCGCTGAAGAGGGGCTGTGGAAGGGAGCAGGTGTGAGAGGTTGTGCCGCCGGAGAACCTCTTCGTAGCCGGGATCGCTTCTAAGTTGATCTAATCTCGGATCGAACCTCAGCACCTCGGCGAGAATGATTCGCTCTGTTATGGCCTTGTCCAGCATCCTGAAGGTCTCATTTCTTTGGCCGAGGGCGGAGTAAATCAGGGCCATATTATAGTGCAGCGCGTTCGAGCCGCCGGCCTGACTCTCCAGCCCCGCCAAGACCTTCCGCGCCTCGCCGTCGTCGCCCGATAAGGCGAGTAAACGGCCCATGTAAGCCCGCGTGTACGCGTCTTCACGGGGGCTGCCCCGCAGCTTCTTAAGCTCCGCGAGCGCGTCCGCGTACATGCCCTTCATCTCGTAGGCTTCGGCCAGATTTAGGCGGGCGGTGTAATAATTGGGGTCTATCTCGATGGCCCTCTGGGCGTAGCCCACGGCCCCGTCGTAATCGCGTGCAAAGAGTAGGATTGCCGCCAGGGACGTGTTGTGATGAGCCGACAGCGGGTTGAGTCGCTGCGCCATTCTCAACTCTGCGACCGCGTCAGAAAGTTGCCCTTCCCGCGCTAGATGCCAGCCGTAGCGCAGGCGGGCCACGGCGTTGTTGGGGTTGAGCGAGACAGTTCGCTTCAACAGCCGTGCTGCCCTCTCCGAGTCGCGGTCGAGGTTGAACGCGACCAAGGAAAGCGCTAGGTATGCTTCCGGCACCGTGTCATCCAACTCGAGAGCGCGGGTTGCGGCCGCCCTAGCCCTCTCGTACAGCGCCACGTCCGGCCGTTCCCCGTAGCGGTTAGCAGCAGTCATAGCGTAGGCGTCGGCCATATACGCGTAAGCGCCGGCGAAATTCCGATCTAGTTCGGTGGCCCGTTGGAAGTAGCCCACGCTCTTGGTGAGAGCCTCTTCCGACCTCTTGTTCCAGAAGTAGATTCCCATCAGGTACGCCTCGTATGCCTCGACGCTGGCCGTGGGGCGCTTGGCGAACTGCTGCTTTTCATACCCGGTAAATCGCAAAGCCATGGCCTCCGCTATCCGCTCGGAGACCGTGTCCTGTAGCTAGCTTTGCCCCAAAAGGTGATACCCGGTATCCACTTATGAGGCAGCCGCCATTTCTGCCCCAAAAGTCGCCCCGATGCCCAACTCGTAAATCGACTGAATGACGCAGCACAGGTTGTGCGCCAGCACCTTGCACAAGACCT
>DATCVD010000638.1:0-5228 GCA_036567125.1 Pyrinomonadaceae bacterium
CGAGCTCGCGGATGTTCGCGCCCGACGCGAACGCGCCGCCCCGCCCCGCGAAGATGATCGCGCGCAAGTCGGCGGCGCGCGCGGCCAGCGCGTCGAGCGTCCTTTCGAGTTCGTCGAGTGTGCTTGAGGAGAGCGGGTTGCGTTCGGCGGGGCGGTTGAAGCAGACGACCGCGACCGAACCGCGTTCTTCGAGTAGTACGGCCGCGCCGGCGTCGTTACTTGAATCTCCGGGCTGCTCGCTCACGGGCGGCCACCGCGGCGCGGCTCAAGCGCGCGCGCGCACGTTCTCGCGCAGGAAGCTGACGATGTCTTCGGTCGAGGTGCCGGGCAGGAAGACTGCCGCGACGCCCTGCTCCTTGAGGCGCGGCACGTCCTCCTTCGGGATGATGCCGCCGACGAGCACGAGGCAGTCGTCCAAGCCCCGCTCGCGGAGCAGTTCGACGATGCGCGGGCACAGCGTGTTGTGCGCGCCCGACAGGATCGAGACGCCGACGGCGTCCACGTCCTCCTGCAACGCCGCGGCCGCGATCATCTCCGGCGTCTGCCTCAGCCCCGTGTAGATGACCTCCATCCCGGCGTCGCGCAGCGCGCGCGCGATGACTTTGGCCCCGCGGTCGTGGCCGTCCAAGCCGGGCTTCGCGACGAGGACGCGGATTTTTCTATCAGACATAAAGAGGCTGTTAGCTGTTGGCTGTTAGCTGTTAGCAAAACCAAAACCTTAAGCCGGAACTCAGGTCGGTAGCTGGAAACTGTCTTCTTCTGGCTAACAGCTAGCAGCTAACAGCTTTCTAGAATGCCGGCTCTTCGTAGATGCCGTAAACGTCGCGCAGGGCCGAGCAGATTTCGCCGAGCGTGGCGTAGGCGCGCACCGCCTCGATGGTCGCGGGCATGGTGTTCTCGCCGTCGCGCGCGGCGCGGCGCAGGCGTTCGAGCGAGTTGGCGACCGCGCCTTCGTCGCGGCGCGCGCGCGTGCGCTCCAGCCGTTCGAGCTGGTGGCCGCGGACGGCCTCGTCGATGACGAGGATGTCGATGTCGGTCTGCTCGTCCTCCATCGCGTACTTGTTGACGCCGACGATGGTCTGATCGCCGCGCTCGACCGCCTTCTGGTACTGGTAGGCCGACTCCTGAATCTCGCGCTGCGGGAAGCCCTTCTCGACCGCCTCGACCATCCCGCCCATCGCGTCGATCTTGGCGAAGTAGTCGAGCGCGCCGTCCTCCATCTTCTTCGTCAGGGATTCGACGAAGTATGAACCGCCCAATGGATCGACCGTGTTCACGACGCCCGTCTCCTCGGCGATGATCTGCTGCGTCCGCAGGGCGATGAGCGCGGCCTTGTCCGTCGGGAGCGCGAGCGCCTCGTCGTAGGCGTCCGTGTGCAGGCTCTGCGTGCCGCCGAGCACGCCGGCGAGCGCCTGAATCGCGACGCGGACGATGTTGTTCAAGGGCTGCTGCACGGTCAGCGAAACGCCGGCCGTCTGCGTGTGGAAGCGCAGTTGGAGCGTGCGCGCGTTTTGAGCGCCGAAGCGGTCGCGCATCGTGCGCGCCCAGACGCGGCGGGCCGCGCGGTACTTGGCGATCTCCTCGAAGAAGTCGTTGTGCGCGTTGAAGAAGAACGAGATGCGCGGCACGAACTCGTCAACGTCGAGGCCGGCGTCGACGCCCCACTGCACGTACTCGACGCCGTCGCGCAGGGTGAACGCCAACTCCTGCAAGGCGGTCGAGCCGGCCTCGCGGATGTGGTAGCCGCTCACCGAGATCGGGTTGTACTTCGGGACGTGGCGCGTGCAGAACTCGAACGTGTCGACGACGAGCTTCATCGCCGGGCGGATCGGGTAGATCCACTCCTTCTGCGCGATGTACTCCTTCAGGATGTCGTTCTGGAGCGTGCCCGAAATTTTGCGCCAGTCCGCGCCCTGCTTCTCGGCGACGACGAGGTACATCGCCAGCAGCACGGAGGCGGGCGCGTTGATCGTCTGCGAGACCGTGACCTGTTCGAGCGGGATGCCGTCGAACAGAACCTCCATGTCGGCTAAGCTGGAGACGGCGACGCCGCACTTGCCGACCTCGCCTTCGGAGAGCGGCGAGTCGGCGTCGTAGCCCATCAGCGTCGGCAGGTCGTAGGCGACCGAGAGTCCGGTCTGCCCCTGCGCCGTGAGGTACTTGAAACGCTGGTTGGTCTCCTCCGGCGTGCCGAAGCCGGCGAACTGCCGCATCGTCCAGAGCCTGCCGCGGTAGCCGGTCGGGTGGATGCCGCGCGTGTAGGGGAACTCGCCGGGGAACGAGGTGTCGCGCCCGAAATCGACTTCCGCGGCGTCGGCCGGCGTGTAGAGGCGGTTGACCGCGTCGAGCGAGACGGTCTCGAATTTCGCCTTGCGCTCCGGCGTGCGGCGCAGCGCCGGCCCCAGCGTCTCCTGCTCCCAGCGTTCGACGGCCGCCTGCTCCGGCGTCGCTAATTCTTTGACATCAGGCATGGCTCTTCTAGTCCCCCGCCGGGCCTTCGCGCGGCGCGTGTCGGCGGCAAAAGTTATGAAGTGGTGAACAGGGTTGGATATTAGTTTAGCCCCGCGCGGGGTGTCAACCAAGTCGCCCGCGCGCGGAAGCGGTTGTCTCTGTAGAAGATGAGGCGCGGCCGTCGCTCCGAAAAGCTGGCGGCCGCGCTCCGGCAGGCAGGCAAGATTCAGGCGGCGTCTAGCGGGCGGCTACAGGCGGGTGGCGGAGGAGCCTTGAAAAACTGTCAGCGTCCATGATTGCGTTAGTCCGTCACCCGCGGGCCGCGGTTGCCGGTTAATCGACCGGGATGACGATCTCGTTCGGGCGCACCATGTTGAGCCGCGCGCGCGCGGCCGACTCGATGGCGTGCGGGTCGGAGCGCAGGCGCTCCACCTCGCGCCGCAGCGACTGGTTCGTGTTGTGCAGCGACTGCACGTCCGTCCTCACCTGCTCGACGCGCTGCCCGGCGGCGCGCATCTCGGCGCGGGTGCGGACGGTGACGCTCAGGCACAGGGCGAAGGTTGCGAGCACGATGGTGGCGAAAATGACCCACGAGGGGATGAGGCCGCCGCGCCGTCTCACCTCGGCGCGCGTCCCGATCAAATCCCGCGAAAGCTCGCCGGCGGGCACGGAGAGCGGGAAGGGGCGTGTGGCGGGCCGCTGGGCGGCGAGTCGGGAGTCAGTCCAATAAGCGTCTGCGGCCTTGTTCAAGGTTGCACCTCCGGGTTTTTCACAGCGATTCCGTTCGGGGAGGAAAACGCGTGAGAGTTCCGCCCGGCCGGATGAACTTGTCGAAAACTTGTCAAGCCCCTTATCGCTCAACAGTTTAGCGATAATTGAGGGGAAAGTGACCGGAATTTAACACGGTGATCGGATACTGTAAAGAGGTTTCTTTTCAACGTTTTATGTGGCTAACCTCAAGTAAACATTGAGGAAATAAGCAGCGACTGCTTAAGATGGCGAACAGGCGGCGAACGGAATTCCGCTGTGTGGGCAGGCGGGTTGGAGGCCCAACGCGGACAAAGGGATAGCCGCCGGGTGACCGAACGCACGGATGTGGAAAACTTAACCCGCGGGGCGTCGCGGAGGGCTGATAATCAAGTCTGTTAAGAAAATACCCCGATGACTGAAAGTAAAAGCCCTTTTGGCCGTAAGTTGTTGAAATCATTAATCCTAACGAGTGACGTACTGATTTAATATTTGCTGTCGTGGGATGTGAGTGCTTTCGACCGGAGTGAGTGTGGCTAAAGTCTTGAGACACAGGGGTTTTACTTGTTTTCAGGTCGGGCGGCGGTTGGTATGCACGTTGCACAGAGGGGTGGGGAAACGCCGCGGGCGTAGCGAAAGAATTCTATCCGGTTTGAATGAGGAGGAAGTTATGGGATTGTTCGACAAGATGTTCGGCCGAGGGGCAACTGAGGCCCAGCAGCAGCCGAACGCGCAGCAGCGCTTCGACGAACTCAGAAATAAGTACCAGTCGGTGCTCACGACGGCCGATCAGCAGCGCATCCAGTTTCACCACCTGCACGTTCAGGACAACAAGCTCTTCATTAAGGGCACCGCGCCGTCCGAGGACGCGAAGAACAAGTTCTGGGATCAGATCAAGATGGTCAACCCGAACGCCGACGACATCACGGCCGAGATCAACGTGGACACGAGCCGCGCGCAGGCGGCGACGGTCGGCGGCGGCAGTCAGGGCGCGCAGAGCTACACGGTCAAGTCCGGCGACACGCTCTCGAAGATCAGCAAGCAGTTCTACGGCGACTCGAACGAGTACATGCGAATCTTCTACGCCAACCGCGAGACGCTGAAAGACCCGGACAAGATTCAGGTCGGTCAGGAGTTGCGGATTCCGGCGGAGAACTCCTGAGCACGAGACTGATTGATTAACAACTCCACCGAGGCCGCCCGGTCACCAGACGGGGCGGCCTCGGCGTTTACGGACGGGCCTTCGCCGCGGGCGGGCGAGCCGGCCGGCGAAACCGGAGCGAGATAAACGCCCGCGAATTTCCTTACGCCGCGCCGTTTCGGACAAGTCTATTGACAGCCGGTCGCGCCGCTGCATAGACTGTCTTCAGTCCGAGTCGAAGCCGCCGAGCGCGCTCTTCGGCAGGTCGAGCCGCCCCAAGACCTCATTCGCCCCTCTCACCGACTCAAAGTTCGGTCGCGCCGCTCTCCCGCGCGCAAAGAGTCTGAACGCACGCGTGGCGTGTGCCTGTGGCGCGGCGCGCGCGGTCAGTCAGAGATCTTCCGTCTTCAACCAAAGGGTGTCCAAGGGTGTCTTCCGGCGGGTTCCAACTGCCTCTGTCTTCGATGGTCGGCGCGCTGTGCCGGGCCGCTCAGGGCGGCCCCGACCTGCTCTACGACGTGATGTTGAAGGTCGCGCTGATGATCGACGCGACGGCGCAGACCTACGGCCTCGCCACCTTCGCGCAGCAGTCGGACGGGCGGCCGCGGCTCAAGTGGGTCGAGGGACTCGAAGAGTCCGAGATCGCGGAGGCCGAAAGACGCGTCGCCGAAGTGCTCGCCGACGAGTCGCCGTCGTCGCGGATCGCGGCGGGCGACCGCGCCCTCTGTCTGATCCTCGCGGCCCCGACCGAGCGGCGCGAGGGCGTGGCGATCTACGGCCGGTGCGTGCGCCCGCTGACGGGCGAGCAGGCGAGGGAACTGAAGATTCTGGCCGACGTGGCGCGGCTCGCCCACGCGCACGCGACCCTGCGCGAGGAGGCGCGACAGCC
>DATCVD010000639.1:0-3699 GCA_036567125.1 Pyrinomonadaceae bacterium
GTCTTCGACGCCGCGGGCGATCCGCCGACGGCCGCGCGGCTGCCGCTGCGCGAGCCGCTGCTCGCGGCGTCGGCCGCCTACGACGCGAAAGTCCTCGCCCCGCGCGGCGGCTCCCAGCAACAGCCGCCGGCCGACCCCAGCCGCTCAATCTCGTTCAACCCGGTCGTCCGTCTGGAGTGGGTGCAGCCCGAACTGCTGCTCGCGCAGACCGGCTACGTGCGCATCTTCCAGAACGAGTCGGAGCCGACGCGCCGCTACCTGCGCTGGCACCTCCTGCGCCTCAGCCCACAGGCCGTCGCGCTGGACTGAAACGGTTTTCAGTTTTAAGCGATTGGTCGTTAGCGATTAGCTGTTAGCAAAACCGAAAACAACGTGACGCGCTGCCGGCTGTCTTCTTTCCGGCTGACGGCTAACAGCTAACAGCTAATCGCTTAAAACTGAAAACTATTCCCCCCGAAAGGATGAGAGTGTGATGACGTACTCAAGCGTTGAGGACATCTACAGGGCCAACGACGAGGTGCGCGCCCGGCTGGTGGCGCGCGTCGAGGCGCTCGACGAGGAGGCGCAGAATTTTCGGCCGGACGAGGCGGCGTGGACGGTCGCGGAGATCGTCGAGCACCTGTCAGTCCTCGAACACAAGCTGTCGCAGTTGATGACCATGATGGTCGGCAAGGTCGAGAGCGTCGCGGCCGCGTCGGGCGGCGGCGCGTCCGACGGAGCGCACTTCAAGCCCTTCTCGCTCGACGAGCAGGCCGCGCGGGCGCGCGTGGAGAAGTACGTCGCCCCCGAGGAGGTGCGACCGCGCGGCGGCGTGGCGCTCTCCGACTCGCTCGCACGCCTGAAGGAATCGCGCGCCGCGCTCGCCGCCCTGCGCCCGCGGATCGAGCGCACCGACTGCGCGGCCGCCACCTACCCGCACCCCGCCTTCGGCCCGCTCAACCTCTACCAGTGGCTCGCCTTCATCGGCCTCCACGAGGGGCGTCACCTCGCGCAGATCGAGCGCCTGCTCGAATCGAGGGGCGAAGGCTGAGCGCGGCCGTCCGGGGAGACGAAACGCGCGACCCGCCCCCTCCGATTTTGATCGCGCCAATCGCGCCGCTTGCCGACGCCGCGCGCCCGTTCCTATAATCGCGCGGCGAAGCTCGCGCCCCTGTAGCTCAACGGTTAGAGCAGCGGACTCATAATCCGTTGGCTGTAGGTTCGAATCCTACCGGGGGCACTCAGTCATCTTTTCGGCGCGCGCATTTTCGGCGGGGAGGTCACTCGGGTTGATGCGGACGGGAGCCGTCGCCTTACTACTCCTCGCCGCCCTGCTCGCGGCGGCGGCGCGGCCCGGCCGCGCGGGGCCAGATTCCGCGCCCGCCGATGTCGTCGGCACATACACCTACTCGCACCCTTACGCATTCGTCAGCGTGACGCTGGAGAAGGATGGCAGTTACGCGTCGAGCGTCGGCAATTGCACCGAATACTACAACTCCGAGGCAGGAGTATCTGCTGAAGAAGCCGGTCAAAGGGGTCGTCCTGAGCCTCGACGGCGACGACAGGGCGACGATCAGCGTCGGCGGCCGGGAGGGTTTGAAGGAAGGGATGGTGCTGGGCGTCGTCGGCGGGCGCGCGCCTTCGATGTGGAGCGGCCTGAAGGTCGTCTCGGTGGGCGAGACGACCGCCAGAGTGTTGGTCGGGGACGAGGTGGTCGTGGGCAGTAAAGTTTCGTCGCGCTACGAGCCGCCGAAGTTGGTGGAGTGAGTCGCGGCTCTCGGCGCGCGTGACGGTTTCGGGCGGGCGGCCTCGTGTCGCCCTTTTTGTTTTGGCGCGGGGCGTCACACCCCGGCGAACGCGGGGTGGTATTTGACGAGGCCGCGGCGGCCGGCGAGCGCGCCCGGCCGAAGCTCGACGACCATGAAGGTGTCGTCGGGGACGGGGTACTCGCAGCGCAGCCCCGCGCGCCCGGCCGGCCGGAAGCCGAAGCGCGGGTAGTATTCCGGGTGGCCGAGGACGACCACCACGTCGCGGCCCGCGCGCCGGCACTCGTCCAGACCCGCGCGGACGAGTTCGGAGCCGACGCCGCGCCGCTGGTGTCCGGGCAGGACGGCCATCGGCGCGAGGCCCATCGCCGCGAAGGACGAGTCTTCAGGCCCACCTTCAGTCTCAAGCGAGACCGGGCTGAAGAAGACGTGCCCGACGACGCGGCCGCCGTCAACCGCCACGAGCGAGACGTGCGGGCGGGCCGCCGCCCGCAGCGCGTCAACGAGCGCCGCCTCCTCGGCGCGCCCGAACGCGAGTTCGTTCACGCGCCTGACCGCCGCCTCGTCCCCCGCGCGCTCCGCGCGAATCTCCACCACACACACCTCCCGCCGCGCGGCCTTAGCCTGCCCGCCCGCGGTTTAAGATCGGTCGCTCAACTCCCGCTCACTTCCGCGCCGCGAACGCGCCGGCCGGGACGGGCGCGTCGAATTTTACTTCCTTGACGCGGACGACGGTTTCGCCGGTTCCCGGAATCTGGTAGGTCAAAAGGTGCGGCACGAGCAGGCCGCCGACGCTGCGGTAGTCACCGTACTCGACGCGGACGGGCTGCTGCCCTTCGCCGGAGGCCGACTCGACCGTGTCGCGCCGCAGCGGCAGGAAGGTTTTCGTCGAGACGTACTCGGTGACGGCCGGCCCGCGCTCCGGCGTCAGCACGACGACGTAAACCTCCTCGCGCCCGATCTTCGAGACCTCGCGGATCGCGACCGACTTGTAGATCGTCTTCCAGTCGCTCAACTGGTGGAACGCGGCGAGCGCGCGCGTCTCCTCGACCTTCTTCGCAGTCCACGCGACGGGGCGCGCGACGAAGCTGTGCTCCTCGCCGCCCGCCGCGCCGTCGTAGAACTCGCGCGTCGTGCCGAGGCGCTTGCCCGCCGAGAGGTACGTGACCTCGCGCGCGTAGGAGTGCGGGGCCTGCGCGTAGATCGTCGCCTCGCCTTCGAGGCCCTGATGCTCGAACGTGACGGCCGCGGTCGTCACGCTCGACTTGCGCGCGCGCAGGGCGGCCTCGCCGCCGGCCGCCGCGATCATCTTCCGCATCAACTCGTCGGCCGTGATCGAAACTCCGGGCGGCGCGGCCGGCTCGTCCGCCGCCGGCGCGGCCGCGCGTTTGAACTCAAGCTCGCCGCCGGGCTGTTTGAGCACGAGGGCGGAGACTTTGCCCGCGGCGTCGCGCCGCACGAGGACGCTGTAGGTGTCGGGCAGGATCGGCGAGTGGAGCACGTCGCGCTCGCGCTCCGCGAGCGGGTAGTCGGGCTGGTCGGGGACGACGAGCACGACGCGGTCGCCTTTGATCTTCACCTCGATGCGGCCGAAGGGCGGCCCTTCGTAAAAGCCGACGAGTTCTTTGAGCGGCCCGTCGTAAGGCGTCGCCGCCGCGGCGGGCGCGCCCGCCCGCGGGCCGTCTTTGAGTTTGGGCAGCACGTAGTTGCCGTGCGGCTGTTCGAGGTAGGCTTCCGCGTCCGACTCGCGGCCTTTGACGGGGCGGAAGGTCAGGAAAAATCCTTCGAGCGGCGCGAGGCGGTAGCGGCGGCCCGCGACGTGTTCGAGCGTGTAACGCTGCTGGCCGGGCACGTCCGCGTAGAGCTTGCCGTTCTCGAAGGTGACGGTGACGACCATGTTCGCCGCCGCGAAGTCGTAGCGGCCGGCCTCGTCCTGCGGGCGCACGCCCGCCTG
>DATCVD010000640.1:0-7038 GCA_036567125.1 Pyrinomonadaceae bacterium
ACGGCTGCGCGAGTCGGCCGCGCTGGCGGCGCAGTACGGGCTGCACGTCGCGGCCGGCCACGGCCTCACCTACCGCAACGTCGGCGCGCTCGCCGCCTCGCACGAGATCACCGAGTTCAACATCGGCCACAACGTCGTCGCGCGCGCCGTGCTCGTCGGCCTTGAGCGCGCCGTCGCGGAGATGCGCGAAGCAATCGCGCGCGGGCGCGGCGTGGCCTGACGCCGGGCGTCTCGGCCGGCGAATCGAAAACGCGGGAGGCCGGCCCCCGGACGAAGGAATGAAGGCAGGTCGAAAGCGCGCTCCCCGGTCAAAGCGAGTGGCTTTCGTCCCCGTCCCTCCTCCTTGCCCCCGGCCTCCCGCTCGGCCCGCGGCCGGGCCGACTCGCTTCCGCCCGGCCGCGGACTTTACCCGCCACGGCCCTCCGAAAAGTGAAACGCCGGGAGGGTTGACGCGGCGCTGACGGCTCCCGATCCGCCCGCGCTGCGCCGTCCCCTCCCGGCGTTCTCTTTCGGCGCGCCGCCACGAATGGCGCGCGGCCGAATCCCGTTAACTCAACCCGAAACCGGCCGGGCGAATTTCAGATTCGAGATTTGAAATCTGAAACTCGTCGCCGCGGTTCGACTACTTCAGCCGGCGGCCGCGCCGCTCTTGTCCGCGCCGCGCCCGGTCTGCTGCTGCAACTCGTCGATGCGCTTCGACGCCTCGGCCTTCGTCAGCTTCTCGTCGAACTCGACTTTGGCTTCCTCGGAGAGCGTCTTCAGGTACGAACGCTGCGCGCCGGTCATCGGCTCGTCGCCCGTCGTCCACTCGTCCGGGTTCTTGATCGTGTTGCTCTCTTCGGCCTGCGCCTGAGTCTGCTTGTCGGTCATCTTCCGCCTTCCCCCTTCTCGGTCGTAGTTAATTAAACTGACTTGCGCCGCTCAACTGGCGAGCGCGTCCTCCTGTCGCCGGGGCGGGGGGAAGCCCATGTGCTTGTACGCGGCGGGCGTGGCGACGCGGCCGCGCGGCGTGCGGTTGAGGAAGCCGATCTGGATCAGATACGGCTCGATGATCTCCTCGATGCTTTCGCGCTCCTCGCTGATCGAGGCGGCAATCGTCCCGATGCCGACCGGGCCGCCGTCGAACTTCTCGATGAGCGTGAGCAGGATTTTGCGATCCACCTCGTCGAGGCCGAACTTATCGACCTCCATCTCGTCGAGCGCGCGCCGCGAGACGGCCTGCGTGATGCGCCCGTCGCCGAGCACCTGCGCGTAGTCGCGGACGCGGCGCAGCAGGCGGTTGGCGATGCGCGGGGTGCCGCGCGCGCGCCGCGCGATCTCGCGCGCGCCCGTCGCCTCGATCTCGACGTTGAGGATTTCGGCCGAGCGGTGGACGATGATCTCCAAGTCCTTCTGCGCGTAAAAATCGAGGTGGAAGACGATGCCGAAGCGGCCGCGAAGCGGAGCCGTGATCAGCCCGGCGCGCGTCGTCGCGCCGACTAAGGTGAACTTCGGCAAGTCCAGCTTGATGGAGCGCGCGGCCGTGCCCTGCCCGATCATCAGGTCGAGCTGGTAGTCCTCCATCGCCGGGTACAGGACTTCTTCGATCTGCGGCTTGAGGCGGTGAATCTCGTCGATGAAGAGGACTTCGCCCTCCTGCAAGTTGGTCAGGATGGCCGCGAGATCGCCGCCGCGCTCGACGGCCGGCGCGCTGACGGTCTTCAAGGGCGCGCCCATCTCCTGCGCGATGATCTGCGAGAGCGTGGTCTTGCCCAAGCCCGGCGGGCCGAAGAAGAGGGCGTGGTCGAGCGCCTCGCCGCGCGCGCGCGCGGCGCGCAGGAAAATCTTGAGGTTGGCCGTGATCTTCGTCTGGCCGATGTACTCGTCGAGCGAGCGGGGGCGCAAAGAAGGCTCGGCCTGACGGTCGTCCGGCGTCGCGTCGCCGGACACCTGCGCGCGCGCCGACTCGGCTGCCTCGACCTGAACTGCCTGTGACATGAGCGTAGCGAACCCCCTTGAATGACTCGTCCCCGCGACCTCTGACGTGAAACGGATTATACCCCGCTTGAATCGTTGTTGCAAGCATGAAACACGCGCGAGAGGTGAGAAAATGCTTTAAGTGTTGCGCTGCGCGGCGGTAAATGTTGCGGCCGTTGGGGTGCGCGGAGTTGGCTGAGGCGGCGGCGGGGGGGGGCGGTTTCACGCCGCGCGCCGGGTGCGTAAAAGGAGGTGTTTAAGCCCGCGTCGTTCGCGTTAAAAAAAGCGGCACGCCCGACGGCCGTCGGGCGTGCCGCGAGCGTCAGTTTGTATCGCGTCAGGCGCGCGCGTGCGTCTGCTCGTCGGAGGCGAGTTGGAGGCGTGCGACGGCGCGCGCGAGTTCGGCGCGCTCGCGCTCGAACTCCTCCTCGCTGCCGCTGAACGTGCCGAGAGCCTTTTCGGCCTGCTCGCGGGCGGCGCGGGCGCGCGCCGCGTCGATCTCTTCGGGCCGCTCGGCGAGGTCGGCCAGCACGGCGACGCGGTCGTCTCTCACCTCGACGAAGCCGCCGGAGACGAGCAGCCGGCGCGTCGCCCCGCCTTGCGTGTAGCCGAGCACGCCGGTCTGCAACTGCGAGATGAGCGGCGTGTGGCCGGGCAGGATGCCCAACTCGCCGTTCGCGCCGGGCACCGTCACCGAGTCCACCGTCTCCGAGAGCACGTTGCGCTCCGGCGTGATGATGTCGAGTCGTAAAGGCATAGGCGGCAGAGTGTGAATCGTGAATCGTAAATCGTGAATAGATTCAGAACCTGTTTTATCTATTTACGATTTACGATTCACGATTCACGGCGTTTACGCGGCTGCGATTTGGCGCGCGCGGTTGCGAACGTCTTCGATCGTGCCTTGGAGGAAGAAGGCCTGCTCGGGGAGGTCGTCGCAGTTGCCGTCGAGGATTTCGCGGAAGCCGCGGATCGTGTCTTCGAGCTTGACGTACTTGCCTTCGAGGCCGGTGAACTGCGCGGCGACGAAGAAGGGCTGCGAGAAGAAGCGCTGCACCTTGCGCGCGCGCGACACGGTCAGTTTGTCCTCTTCCGACAACTCGTCGAGGCCGAGGATGGCGATGATGTCCTGCAACTCCTTGTAACGCTGGAGCACGCGCTTCACGTCCTGCGCCGTCTGGTAGTGCTCCTCGCCGACGATGCGCGGATCGAGGATGCGCGAGTTCGAGGCGAGCGGATCGACGGCCGGGTAGATGCCCAGCTCGGCGATCTGGCGCGAGAGCGCGGTGACGGCGTCGAGGTGCGCGAAGGTGGTCGCGGGCGCGGGGTCTGTGTAGTCGTCCGCGGGGACGTAGACGGCTTGGATCGACGTGACCGCGCCGGTCTTCGTCGAGGTGATGCGCTCCTGCATCTCGCCCATCTCGGTGGCGAGGTTCGGCTGGTAGCCGACGGCCGAGGGCATGCGGCCCAGCAGGGCCGACACCTCGGAGCCGGCCTGCGTGAAGCGGAAGATGTTGTCGATGAAGAGCAGCACGTCCAAGCCCTGATCGCGGAAGTACTCGGCGACCGTCAGGCCGGAGAGCGCGACCCGCAGGCGCGCGCCCGGCGGCTCGGTCATCTGCCCGTAGACGAGCGCGACCTTCGACTCTTGCACGGACTTGATGTCCACCCGCGTCATGTCGAACTCGCCGGTGTCGTGGAAGTGCTTGTTGAACGCCTCGCCGTACTGGATGACCTGCGACTCGACCATCTCGCGCAGCAGGTCGTTGCCCTCGCGCGTGCGCTCGCCGACGCCCGCGAAGACCGAAAACCCGGAGTGGGCCTTCGCGATGTTGTTGATCAGCTCCATGATGAGCACGGTCTTGCCGACGCCCGCGCCGCCGAACAGGCCGATCTTGCCGCCGCGCAGGAAGGGCTGGATGAGATCGACGACCTTGATCCCGGTCTCGAACATTTCGAGTTCGGTGGACTGCTCTTCGAGCGTGGGCGCGTGGCGGTGGATCGGGTAGCGGGTCTCGGAGTTGACCGGGCCGAGGTTGTCGACGGGGTCGCCGATGACGTTCATGATGCGGCCCAAGGTCATCTCGCCGACGGGCACGGTGATCGGGCCGCCCGTGTCGATGGCCTTCATGCCGCGCACGACGCCGTCGGTCGGCTTCATCGAGACGGTGCGGACGCGCCCCTCGCCGAGGTGGTTCTCCACCTCGCAGACGATGTCGATCGGCTCGGGCACGTCGAACCCCTCGGAGATGACGCGCACGGCCGTGTAGATCGGCGGCAGGTGCTTCTCCTCGAACTCCACGTCGATGACCGGCCCGATGACCTGCACGACGCGCCCCGTCTGCTGGCCGTAGCCCGCCGTGTTCCCGTTCCCGCTGGGCGTGCTCATACTCTTCTTGAAACTCCTCTTCGGTGGTGAAAGACGAAAATTAGAGGCAGTGCTTAAGCCGGTGAATTTAACACACGCCCGGCGGCCGTGGCAAAGCACGAAACCGGCGCGTGCGGGTGTTCAGTCGGCGTCGTCGAAGCGGATTTTCATGCTGCGGAGGGTGCGGCGATCCTCGTCGGTGAGTTCGAGCGTGGCGGCGGCGTCCGGCTCGTCTTCGTCCGCGTCGTCGGCGTCGCGCTCGCGCAGGCCGATCTCAAGCTTGAGCATCAGTTCGACGTCGTAGCCGGCCTCGCGCAGGCGGGCGATGGTGTCGGCCACCTCGCTGGAGCGCTCGACGGCCGCGTTGATGGCGTTGCCGAGTTGCTGCACGATCTCTTTGGCGTCGTCGTTGATGTCCAATCTTTCTGGCCCCGCGCCGCGGAAGTTTGAGCGATGCTACGCGAGCCGTGCGCCGCGGGTCAAACCGCGCGGGGCGAGTGCGTTGCGGCCCGCGCGCGGCGTGTGATAGCGTGTCTGACAACGTCAGACAACGAACACCAGCGAACGGCGGACGGTCACGAGATGGAGACCAACACAGACGCCACCACCGCGACGCGGCCGCGCGAGCGGCGCGAACGCTTCGAGACCTCTTCGGGCGTCGAACTCGCCAACGACTTCAACCCGTCGAACACGGCCGCCGTCGACTACGAGCGCGATCTCGGCGCGCCGGGCGACTACCCGTACACGCGCGGCGTGCGCCGCAACCTCTACCGCGGCCGCTTCTGGACGATGCGCCAGTACGCCGGCTACGCCACGGCCGAGGAGTCGAACGCGCGCTACAAGTACCTGCTCGCGCAGGGCACGACCGGCCTCTCCGTCGCCTTCGATCTGCCGACGCAGATCGGCCTCGACTCGGACGATCCGCTCTCGGCGGGCGAGGTCGGCAAGGTCGGCGTGGCGATTGACTCGCTCGAAGACATGCTGCGCCTGTTCGACGGCATCCCGTTAGACTCTGTCTCCACCTCGATGACGATCAACGCGACGGCCTCGACGCTCCTGTGCCTCTACGTCGCCGTCGCGCGCCGCCAGAACGTCTCGCCCGACAAACTTCAGGGCACGATCCAGAACGACATCCTGAAGGAGTACATCGCGCGCGGAACCTACATCTACCCGCCCGCGCCGTCGATGCGGCTCATCACCGACACCTTCGCCTACTGCGCGCGCGAAGTCCCGAAGTGGAACACGATCTCGATCAGCGGCTACCACATCCGCGAGGCCGGCTCGACCGCCGCGCAGGAAGTGGCCTTCACGCTCGCCGACGGCATCGCCTACGTGCGGGCCGCGCTCGACGCCGGACTCGGCGTTGACGAGTTCGGCCCGCGCCTCTCCTTCTTCTTCAACGCGCACAACAACCTGCTCGAAGAGGTCGCCAAGTTCCGCGCCGCCCGCCGCCTGTGGGCGCGCATCATGCGTGAGCGTTTCCACGCGCGCGACCCGCGCTCGCTGATGCTGCGCTTCCACACGCAGACCGCCGGCTCGACGCTCCAAGCGCAGCAGCCCGAGGTGAACGTCGTCCGCACGACCATTCAGGCGCTCGCCGCCGTCCTCGGCGGGACGCAGAGCCTCCACACCAACGCGATGGACGAGGCGCTGGCGCTGCCGACCGAGTCGTCCGCGCGCGTCGCGCTGCGCACCCAACAGGTCATCGCGCACGAGTCCGGCGTCGCCGACACGGTCGATCCGCTCGCGGGCAGCTACGCCGTCGAACATTTAACAGGCGAACTCGAACGCCTCGCCTCCGAGTACGTCGAGAAGATCGACGCGATGGGCGGGATGCTGCGCGCGATTGAGACCGGCTACGTCCAGCGCGAGATACAGGAGGCCGCGTACCGGCATCAGCGCGCGGTCGAAACCGAAGACGCGGTCGTCGTCGGCCTCAACCGCTTCCGCGTCGAGGAGGAGGACGCCGTCACGACGCTGCGCATCGACCCGGCCGTCGAGCGCGCGCAGATCGAGCGCCTGCGGGCGCTGCGCGCGCGCCGCGACGCCGACGGAACGAGCGCCGCCCTCGCGCGCCTCGAAGATGCCGCCCGCGGCACGGAGAACCTGCTCCCGCACATCCTCCGCGCCGTCGAAGCCTTCGCCACCGTCGGCGAGATCAGCCACCGCCTCCGCCGCGTCTGGGGCGAGTACCGCGAGGCCGTGACGGTGTGACGGCGGCGGCAGGCATGGAACGAAGCGAGGGCCGCTCATGATTCAGTCGAGACTCACCGCCGCGCTCATCTTCGGCTGCGCCCTCGTCGCGCCGTGTCCGCCGCCCGCGCGGGCGCAGCAGCAGCGCAGGCCGCAGCCGGCGGCCGCGCGCGGGGTTGCCGACGGCCAGTGGACGGGCGTCTACCGGATCGATCCCGTGCGGAGCGACAAGCTGTATTCGGTGGTGGCGGGGGCGTCGAGCAACCTGCCGTTCGGGGAGCAGCAGAAGTTCTTCATCGACCTGACGGTGAGGCTGACCGCGCCCGATCAGTTGGCCGTCGAGCGGCGCGGGAGGAGTTTCAGCATCGCTTCGTCGCGCGCGCCGCGCGTCACGTTCGAGGCCGACGGCGTGAGCTACCGCGAGCGCGGCGACGACGGCCGACAGGTCGTGACGCGGGCCGCGCTCGAAGGCGGGAGGCTGACGGTGGTCGTGGCGGGCGAGCGCGCCGACAAGTTTAACGTCA
>DATCVD010000641.1:0-3327 GCA_036567125.1 Pyrinomonadaceae bacterium
CGGGGTGCCGGTCGTAGCCTCGGCGGCGTGCGGGCTGGAGGGCGTGCCCGGCGTCGTCAGCGTCCCGGCCGGCGACGCCGACGCGCTACGCGACGCCCTCTCGCGCACCCTGCAATCAGTTGACGGCGGCTTGACCACGCACTTGGCGGCCGCGGCCATCGGGACTGAGCCTGCGGCGGCTCGGTTGGTTTAAGGCGAAAGAACAAAGTTCGGTTTGCGACGAAAGACAAAGTGAGGGAAAGACGAAGTGAGGGGCGGCAGTGACTTCGAGATCACTGCCGCCCCTCACTTCGTCTTTCGCGTCGAAGTCGGCTACTTGATCTTCTCGTCCTTCTCGATCTGCCCGTCGCGGATCGAGATGACGCGGTGGGCGCGCTCGGCCACGTCGTGCTCGTGCGTAACGACGATGATGGTGTTCCCCTCGGCGTGCAGCTTCTCGAAGAGGCCCATGATCTCGTGGCTCGTCTTGGTATCGAGCGCGCCGGTCGGCTCGTCGGCCAGCAGGAGCGAAGGCTCGTTGACGAGCGCGCGGGCGATGGCGACGCGCTGGCGCTGGCCGCCCGACAGCTCGTTCGGCCGGTGCGTCATGCGGTCGGCCAGCTCGACGGCCGCCAGCGAACGCTTCGCCTTCTCGTGGCGCGCGCTCGCGCCGATGCCGGCGTAGATGAGCGGCAGCTCGACGTTGTGCAGGGCCGTGGCGCGCGCCAGCAGGTTGAAGGTTTGGAAGACGAAGCCGATCTCCTGATTGCGGATGCGGGCCAGCTCGTCGTCGTCCATCTCGGAGACGAGTTTCGAGTTGATCCAGTAGCGCCCGCTCGAAGGCGTGTCGAGGCAGCCGATGAGGTTCATCAGCGTCGATTTGCCGGAGCCGGAAGGGCCGATGATGGCGACGTACTCGCCGCGCTGCACGTCGAAGGAGACGCCGCGCAGCGCGTGCAACTGCTCCGAACCCATCTGGTAGGTGCGCCAGATGTCGCGCATCGAGATGAGCGCGGCCGGGACGGCGTCGTGCGCCAGCAGGTCGCCGCGTTCGAGCCGCTCCTCGACGGGCGGCGCTTCGGTCAGTGTCGTGCTCATCTCGGTTTACTTCGCCTCGCCGGCCTTGTCGTCGCCGCCCTTCGCGCCCGGCCGGCTGGTCTGCCGCTTGACGGCCGCGCCTTCTTTCAAAGTTCGGAGCACGCGGCTCGGCCCCGTGATCACCTCGACGCCGTCGCGCAGCCCCTCCGTGATCTCGATGTCCGACTCGCCCGTGATGCCGGTCTGCACGGGCTGGAACTTCACCTTGCCGTTCTCAAGGATGTAGATGCCCTTCACGTCCTTCGGCCGCTCGCCGCTGGCGTGCTGCTGCGGCTGGCCCTGCTGCTCGCCGCCGCCCTGCTTGCCGCCGCCCGGCGCGGCCGGGGTCGGCGCGGGCTTCTCGATGACCGCCTGCAAGGGCACGGCGAGGACGTTCTGCTTGACCTTCGTCGTGATGTTGGCCGTCGCCGTCATGCCGGGCCGCAGCGAGTTCCAGACGTCGTCCGGGGTGCCTTCCTTCTTCAGCTCGATGATGACCTTGAACTCTTTGGCCTCCTGCACGTTGACGCGCGTGCCGAGGCCGCCGCCCGTCGTGTCGGACTTGCCAACCGCGAGCGGGTTCTTCTGCAGCACCGTCGCCTCGATCTCCCGCTCGCCCGTCGCGTCCACCTTGACCTTGACCGACTGGCCGACCTCGACCTCCTTGATCTCGGTCTCGTCCACGTTGACCTCGACGTTGATCGCCGACATGTCCGCGATGGTCATCAGGGGCGTGGTCTGGAAGTTGGCGAGCGCGAACTGGCCCTCGCGCGCCGGGATGTCGGCGACGACGCCGGTCAGCGGCGAGGTCTGCGTCGCTTTGGAGCGCTGGGAGGACTGGCCGCGCAAGACCGCCTGCTGCTGGTTGACGCGCGCCTCGGCCGTGCTGACGCCGGTCTGCGCGCGCTTGACGCCGTTGCGGGCCTCCTGCACGGCGACGCGCGCCGAGTTGACGCGCGCCTTCACCTCTTCGATGTTGATCTTCTGCTGCTGCAACTGCGCCTCGGACGTGCGCAGCGCGACGCGCGCGTTGTCGAGGCGGTCGCGCGCCTCGTCATACTCGCGCCGCGAGGCGACGCCCGACTCGACCAGCTCGGTCTGCCGCTTCAGCTCGCGCTGCGCGATGTTCAGATCGTTGCGCGCGCGATCCACGGTCGTCTCGGCGGTCACGACCTGCTGGCGCGCGGCGGCCAAGCCGGCCTCGGCCTGCGCGAGCTGCTGCTGCGCCGCCTGCACGTTCGTCTCGGCCGACGTCACCTGCTGGCGCGCGTTCTGCACGTCCGAGAAGGCGACCTGCACGGCCGCGGCCTGCGCCTCCTGCCCCGACTGCAACTGCGTCGGGTCGAGCCTGACGAGCGGCTGCCCGAGCGTCACCTGATCGCCGGCCTTGACGTAAATCTCTTCGATCCGGCCCGACACCTCGCTCGTCAGGTTGATGAACTTGACGGGGCGGATTTCGCCCGACGCCGTGACGGTCGATTTGAGTTCGGGGCGGACGGTGACCTTGACGGTCGTCACCTCAGGCTCGTCCGTGCGCGTCGCGGCGATGCTGATGATGACGGCGATCGCCAGCACGGCCACGGCCGCCACGGCGATGATGATCTTCTTCTTCCGGCTCAGTGCCATCGCTTTCTACTTCCTTCTTAAACGGAGGGGGATGCCTTCTCTAGTTCAGTAAAAGGGGGAAAACCTTCGGGCCGGGCCAAACAGTAATTGTCGCGTAAAGCGCCCGCCGCGCCAAGCCCGGTCGGGGCGTCCGTCGCGGCGGCGGGACGTAGCTACTACGACGGTGTCGGGCCGACTGTTTCAAAAGAGCGCGTTCAAATCCAAGTAAACGGACGGCCCGGCGATGCCAGCTTTGATGAGCGGCGCGGCCGAAAAGTACGACGCGCGCGCCGCCGCGCCGGGCCTGCGCGCGCCGCGCGAGTTCGCGCTTTCGCTGCGCCTCCGATTCGCGCTAGAATCTAGAACGCTCGGGCGGCGCGGTTCGTTAACAGTCTCGCGACTCCTTATCGTCACAAATCTCGGCGCGCGGGCCGGCGCGTACGTCGCAAGCGCGCCCGGCCGGATGCGGAGAGGCGACTTATGATCACCTGTGAGAGCTGCCGTTCGGAGAACTGGGACGGCGCGCAGTTCTGCGACGAGTGCGGGAAGTCGCTGCCGCGCCCCAAGTCGGCCGCGCCCGTGCCCGGCTTCAAGGCGCAGTCCGATTCGTCCGCGCGGCCCGCGAGTCCGACGACGCAAGCGGGCGCGGCCGACAACGGCCACCCC
>DATCVD010000642.1:0-5853 GCA_036567125.1 Pyrinomonadaceae bacterium
CCCGGCGCGGCGAAGTCGACCGCGACGCCGACCGCCTCGGTCGCCAAGGGCGTGCCGAAGGCCGTCGCGGCCAAGCAGAGTCCGACGACGGTCGTCGAGGCCCCGACCGACGCGCCCGTCAACAAGATGCGGCGGCGGATCGTGTGGGCGAGCGTGGCCGGCTTCGTCGCGGCCATCGGCATGGCGACGATGCGCTTCTTCCTGCCGCGCGCGATCATGGAGCCGTCGAGCGTCTTCCGCATCGGCTTCCCCGGCGACTACTCCATCGGCGTGGACACGAAGTGGCAGCAGCTATACCGCATCTGGGTGGTGAAGAACTCCGAAAGGCTTTTTGTCATCCGGGCCGTCTGCACGCACCTCGGGTGCACGCCCGACTGGAAGTCGAGCGAGAACAAGTTCAAGTGCCCGTGCCACGGCAGCGGCTACGACAGCGAGGGGATCAACTTCGAAGGCCCCGCGCCCCGGCCGATGGATCGCGCCCACATCGAACTCGACGCCGAGGGCCAACTCGTCGTGGACACCAACCGCCTCTACCTGCGCGAGAAGGGCAAGGCCGATCAGTTCGACGAAGAAGGCGCGTTCATTCAGGTGTAGCCATTAGCTATTAGCTATTAGCCATTAGCCGGCAGAAACCAGCTTTCAGCCTTAAGTCTCAGCGTTCAACTTTAGTCTTGGCCTCGGTTCTTGTTTTGCTAACCGCTGTTAGCTAACAGCTAACAGCCGCGAACGGAGTGAGCAATGGCAGACGAGGGGAACGGGAAGCCGGCCGCGGGTAACGGGGCGGGGAAGCCCGCGGACGAGCGCGAGGACGTGCGCAAACTCGTGCGCGCGTCAGCCGGGTTGCCCGAGGGCGAGATCGTGCCGGTCGAAGTCCCGGCCACGCGCGGCAACGTCATCACGAAGGCGCGCGAGCAGGGCGTGGCCCTGAAGGATCGCGCGCTCAAAGAGGCCGAGGGCTACAAAGACCCGCAGCAGACGCAGCTCTGGAAGTCGATCTTCCGCGTCTCGCACGACCGCAGTGATCCGCGCAACCGCAGCCTCGCGATCCTCTCGAACGTCTTCCTGCACCTCCACCCGGCGAAGATCAACCGCGACGCCGTGCGCTACCCGTTCACGTGGGGCATGGGCGGCATCACCTTCTACCTCTTCATCGTCCTGACCTTCACCGGCGTGCTCCTGATGTTCTACTACCACCCGACGAAGGTTCAGGCGTTCCGCGACATCCTCTACCTCGAACACGACGTGCCCTTCGGCCGGCTGCTCCGCAACATGCACCGCTGGGCCGCGCACCTGATGATCATCACGACGTGGCTGCACATGTTCCGCGTCGTGCTCACGGGTTCGTACAAGCGGCCGCGCGAGTTCAACTGGTGCGTCGGCGTCGTGCTGCTCGTGTTGACGATGCTGCTCTCGTTCACCGGCTACCTGCTGCCCGACGATCAGCTCGGCTTCTGGGCCGTCACCGTGGGGACGAACATGGCGCGCGCCACCCCGCTCGTCGGCAGCGAAGGCCCGTTCGGGCCGCAACTCGGCATCACGCCGTTCAACGACGTGCGCTTCGGCCTGCTCGGCGGATCAATCGTCGACGCGAACGCGCTCCTGCGCTCTTACATCTGGCACTGCATCGGCATCCCGCTCGTCGCCTCGATCTTCATGGCCGTCCACTTCTGGCGCATCCGCAAGGACGGCGGCATCTCCGGCCCCGCGCCCGTGGTGCTTGAGAGCGAGATGAAGCCGATCAAGAAATGACGGGGGCTGTTAGCTCTTAGCTATCAGCCGGAAGAAGGCGACTTAAACTTACGACCCGGCTCTTGGTTTTGCTAACCGCTAACCGCTAACAGCTAACAGCTAGTTCGGAGATTCGCTATGTCAATGGCAATCGAGCGGCCGCGCGGCGTCAGCCGCAAGTGGGTGTGGCTCATCGCGACGGTGGCCGTGATCGGCGTGGCGGCGCTGCTGGTCGAGGACTGGCATCAGCTCTGGAAGATCAGCTCCGCGCCGGACAACGTGCCCATCGTCGGGATGATCCCGCTCGTCGCTTTCTTCACGTGGCTCGGCTTCCGGCAGGCGAAGGACAACGACGATCTGATCGACAGCCTCGAAGCCGACCCGCAGCTGGCGAAGACGCACCACCGCAAGACGCTGCCGTGGCGGCCGGGCTGGGCGCGGGAGTTGCACGTCTGGCCGTACCTCGTGCGCGTCGAGTTCCTCGCGGCCGTCATCGTCACGGTCATCCTGTTCGTCTGGTCGCTCCTGCTCAACGCGCCGCTCGAAGAGCCGGCGAACCCCAACCTGACGATGAACCCGTCGAAGGCCCCGTGGTACTTCCTCGGCCTCCAAGAGATGCTCGTCTACTTCGACCCGTGGATCGCGGGCGTCGTGATGCCGGGCCTGCTCATCGTCGGGCTGATGGTGTTCCCCTACGTCGATTCCAACCCGCTGGGGAACGGCTACTACACGTGGCGGCAGCGCAAATTCGCCATCGGGATGTTCCTGATGGGCTTCTTCATGTGGATCATCCTGATCATCATCGGGACGTTCATCCGCGGCCCCGGCTGGATCTGGTTCTGGCCGGGGCAGACGTGGGATCACAACGCCGTCGTCTTCGAGAAGAACCGCGACCTGCACGAGATCGTCGCCGGCTGGGGGCTGACGTTTTTGAACGACTCGCCGTTCCGCGAACTCTTCGGCGCGACGGTCGTCGGGCTGATCTTCATCACGGGCGGCCTCTTCTTCCACTGGCTGATGACGCGCAACGCCTTCGAGAAGAAGATCCTCGCGCGCACCAGCCTGCTCCAGTACGCGACGTTCCAGTTCTTCGCCATCTCGGTGCTGTGGCTGTTCCCGATCAAGCTGCTGCTGCGGCTGCTCTTGAACATCAAGTACGTCTTGGTGACCCCGTGGTTCAACGTCTAGTTCGTTCCCGCTTCTTTCTACAGGAGGAGGCACGTGGCTGAGACCCCTGAGGCAGACAAGCTGGTCAAACGCGAGCCGGACGCGCCGGCCGCCGACCCGATCACCTCGCGCTCGACGAGCAGCATCGTGCTCATCTGCGCGCTGCTGATGATGGCCGTGCTGGGCTGGGCGTTCTACGACGAGGTTTACGGGCAGCGCGGCTGGAAGGCCACGCAGCGCGAGTTCGTCGCGCGCTACAACCGCTACCTGCGGCGGCTCAAGCGCGACAAGCAGCGGAGCGAGGACGCCGGCACCGAGAAAGAGGTCAAGGCCCGGCCCGAGTATCAGGAACTCGACGCCGCCGCCCGCGACGCGCGCTCGGCCGTCGCGCCCCGCGCCAAAGAGATCGACCGGGAGGTCGACTACATCGACGCGCAGCTCGCCGCGATCACAGACCCCTTTCAGGACAAGCGCGGCCGCATCACCGTCGTCAGCTACACCATCGAGACGGCCGACGAGGGCGACCGCGAAGATTTGCGGCGCGACGTGGAGGAGATCAAGAACGAACCCGTCGAGGTCGAGATGCCGGCCGGGCCGGACTCCGACAAGACGAAGGAGGAAAAGTTCAACTACGCGCAGCTCGAAGAGCGCTACAACTCGCTCAAGGATCGCAAGGCCCGCCTGCTCGTCGAGCGCGCGGAGCTGCTGAAGGAGTCGGACGAGCTGGCGAGGAAGCGCGACGCGTACCTGCGCGACAACGTCATCGGCCTGAGCGCCGACCAGATCGACAAGCTGATCAAGGCCAACGACGAGTTCGACTACACGATCAAGCAGATCAACATCAACGGCGACCAGCTCGTCGACCGCTGCGAGACCTGCCACCTCGGCACGCGCGCCCCGCTCGAACTGACGCCCGCGAACTTCCGCCGCCCGCGCCGCCGCCCCGACGCGCTCGCCCGCGCCTTCGTCTCACACCCGACGAAGGAGTTGCTGACCATCCACACGCCCGAAAAGTTCGGCTGCTCGTCGTGCCACTGGGGCAACGGGCGCGCGACCACCTCGGTCGAGAAGGGCCACGGCCGCCACCGCTTCTGGATTCACTCCATGTTCCGCAAGGAGAACATGGAGGCCGGCTGCCAGCAGTGCCACGCGCAGGATCGCGTGCTGGATTTCGCGCCGCAGCTGACGAAGGGCAAGGACCTCTTCCAAGAGCGCGGCTGCGTCGGCTGCCACCGCTTCGAGGGCTTCGACCGCGAGACGGACGGGCTGGCGAACGCGCGCCAGCAGATCAAGCAGCTCGAAGATCAGGTCGCGGCCAACGAGCGCGACGCCAAGCAGTCGATCGAGGTCGCCGGGCAGGAGGGCACGGCCGAGGAGAAGGCGCAGGAGTTGCTCGCGCGCTCGACGGATCTGCGCGTCCGCAACAGCCAGCTGGAGGCGCGCATCGAGCAGTTGAACACGCAGGCCCGTTACCTGATGCAGGATCAGAAGAAGGTCGGGCCGAACCTGAAGGACGTGCGCCTGAAACTGTTGCGCGACTGGATCCCCGTCTGGCTCAAAGACCCGCAGGGCTTCAGGCCGGGCACGAAGATGCCGACCTTCTGGTACCTCAACGCCGATCACAAGTTGGACATAGTCGAGAAGAACAAGGGGCGGGCCGACTACGAGCGCAACGCCATCGCCGCCTACCTGTGGCAGTCGTCCTTCGAGGGCCAAGTGCCGAAGCGCGACGCGGGCGACGGCGGCCGCGGCAAGGAGTTGTTCGAGTCGATCGGCTGCATGGCCTGCCACGCGGTCGGCGAGGGCCGCGGCACGGGCGGCCACTTCGCGGCGAACCTCCAGCGCATCGGCGAGAAGGCCAACTTCGACTACGTCGTGCGCTGGATTTACAACCCGCGCGAGCGCTGGGCCCCCTACTGCCCGAAGGAGAAGCGCGATCTCACGCGCGAGGACTACGAGAAGAACAACAAGCCGTTCGCGTTCGACACGCACGGCAACTCGAAGTGCCCGAACGACGGCGCGGAGTTGCAGGTGCAGAACATGACCGTGATGCCGAACTTCCGGCTCTCCGAGCAGGACGCGCGCGACATCGCCACCTACCTCTTCTCGCTCTCCGGCGCGCAGCGCCGCTGGCCCGACGCCTCCTACATGGAGGACAAGAAGCTGGCCGGCGACGGCTTCACCCTGATCAAGAACTACGGCTGCGCGGGCTGCCACGAGATCAAGGGTTTCGAGGACGAGCAGCGCATCGGCAAGGAGTTGACGACCGAAGGCTCCACTCCCATCGAGCGCCTCGACTTCGCGCTCTTGACGCACGACGCCGAGCGCGGCATCGACCCGTTCACGGCGAAGGAGACGGATCGCGACGGCAAGGAGAAGGGCGTCTGGTACACGAAGAAGGGCTTCTTCGAGCACAAGATCGAAGACCCGTCGATCTACGACAAGGGCAAGGAGAAGGAGTGGCGCGACCACCTGCGGATGCCCGACCCGTTCATCGACATGGGCGCGGACGGCAAGGATCGCTCGGAGTTGGACGCCTTGACCACCTTCCTCCTCGGCAGCGTCGGCGTGGAGGGCGCGAACGTCCCGGCCTCGTTCTTCTACCAGCCGACCGACCGCCGCAAGGACATTCAGGACGGCTGGTGGGTCGTCAAGAAGTACAACTGCATGGGCTGCCACACGGTTCAGGTCGGGCAGGCTTCGACGCTCTCGACGCTGCCGGTCTACTCGACGCCGGAGGCGCGCGACCAGCTGCCGCCCTCGCTGACGACCGAGGGCGCGCGCGTCGATCCCGACTGGCTGATGACCTTCCTGACCGACCCGTCGCTCTCCGGCGTCTCGGAGCAGACCGCGAACGCGGTGCGCGACTTCGCCGCGCGCCGTCAGTCCGCGCAGCCTTCGGCGGCGGCGAGTCCGCAGCCCACGCCGTCGGCGCAGGCGCAGCAACAGCAGCAGCCG
>DATCVD010000643.1:0-3359 GCA_036567125.1 Pyrinomonadaceae bacterium
GCCCGCGCGCGGCTCGTCAGCCTGCTCCGGCAGACGCAGCCCGCTAAGTTCAAACGACTCGCGCCGCGCGAGTGCGCCCTGCCGTGCGCCGACGGCCGCCCGCTCGCGGGCGACTGGTACGACGCCGACTACTTCGAGCACGGCGTCAAGAGCAACTGGGAGCGCGGCTACTCGTGGCAACTCTTCGGCGGCCTCTTCCGCCGCACGGCCGGGATGCTCGCCGACACCTTCACGGAGTCCGAAGTCTACCTCGACGCGGGCTGCGCCAAGGGCTTCCTCGTCCGCGCGCTGCGCGAGGCGGGCAAGGACTGCCGCGGCTTCGATCACAGCCCGTGGGCCGTCTCGCGGGCCGACGAGGCGGCGCGCCCGTTCGTCGCGCTCGCTGGCGTTGACGACTACCGGTTCGAGCGCGCGGCGGACGTGCTCGTCGCGCTCAACCTCTTCGAGACGCTGACCGAAGCGCAGATCAAGTCGTTCCTCGCGCGCGCCCGCCCGCACACGCGCCACGCGCTCGTCGCCGTCATCCAGTCGTTCGCCGGCGACGCGGAGCGCGCCGCCTACGAGAGCAGTAGCCGCGACCTCTCGCAGCGGACGCTGCGCACGCGCGACTGGTGGCGCGAGGCGATCACGGCCGCCGGCTGGCGGCAGAACGCGCTCGCCCGCCTCGTCGAGCGGCAGCTGCAAGCGCACGAGCTGGCGCGCAAGATGGGCTGGCAGCTTTACGTCTTCGCGCCGGAGTGAGGCGGCCGCGAGGGGCGGCGACTTCGGGAAGAACCTTCATGACGCACACCGCGACAACCGAACCGACGAACGGGCGAAACGGCGGCGCGCCCGCGCCGCCGCTGATCGCGATCATCGTCCTCAACTACAACACGCCGGAGATGACCGACGCGCTCGCCAACTACCTCGAAAGCTGCCTCGACTACCCGCGCAAGAAACTCTACGTCGTTGACAACGGCTCCGCGCGCCCGCCCGCCTCGGCGACGCACCGCCTGCCCGAAAACCTCGGCTTCACGCGCGGCATGCACGAGGGCTACCTCATCGCCTCGCGCGAGGACGCTTACGACGCCTACTGGCTGCTGAATTCCGACGTGGGCTTCGAGTACGGCAACGACGTGCTGCTCCACCTCGCCCGCGTGCTCTTCTCCTCCGAGGGCTACGCGCAGATCGCGCCGCAGCACAACTCGCCGCACCGCTTCATGGAGCGCGCGACCGCGGAAGCGCAGCCCGTCCCGTACCTCGAACCGACGGCCACGCTCGTCAAGGCTTCGACCATCGGTCGCGTCGGCTTCTGGGACTTGGAGCTGACGCTCGGCTGGGGCGTCGATTACGACTACGGCTACCGCGTGCGCCAAGCGGGCCTGCTCAACGTCCTGACCAGCCGCGCCCGCGTCACGCACAAGGAGCACAAGTCGATCGCGGACTTCTCAGACTACCGCGGCCGCGCGAGCGCCGAGATGAACGCGGTGCTCGCCGCGAAGTACGGCGCGGACTGGGGCCGGATCATGTCGGACGAGAGCCGCGTCGTGCCGCTCGTCCTGACGTGCGACCGCGACGCGGACTTGACCGCGCGCTTCGTCGAGTCCTTCAACGCGGTGCGCCCGGCCACGGCGCGCCCCGTCGTCGTCATCGACACGAGCGGCAACGAAAAACTCTCGGCGCGCTACCTCTCGCTCGTCGCCGCGCTCGACCCGCGCGCCGTCTTCGTCCACCCGCGCGAGCCGGGCGAGAGCACCTACGACTCGGTGCAGGAGGCGGCCGGCTTCGCGCTCGCGAAGGCCCTCGCCGAGACGCGCGAGGGCGACTCTGTCCTCTTCCTCGAAGACGACGTGCGCTTCTCCCCGAAGTTCCCCGCGCGGCTGCGCGCCGCGGGCGAGCTCGCGCCCGACGCAGGCTTCCTCACCTTCTACCTGCCGGGCCGCGGCTACGGCTCGCCGGTCGTCCCGCCCGAAAAGTTTTACGGCACGCAGTGCGTCCTCTTCCCCCGGCCGCGCGTCGCCGAGATCGTCTCGAACTGGGCCGACATCAAGCGGCGCATCCCGCCCGGCTACGACATCCGCTGGAGCCGCTTCCTCGCCGAGCGCGGCTACCGGCTCTACGCCGCCGAGGCTTCCTACGTGCAGCACCTCGAAAGCGTCTCGCGCCTGCACGGCCACCCGAACCACGTCTCGCAGGCTTTCCTCGACTGAGCACACCGCCATGCACGACTCCGTCTTGCAGTGGGTCGCCGAGAAGGCGCGCGAGTTCGACGCCTTCGCCGGCCGCAGCGTTCTCGAAGTCGGCTCGCTCGACGTTAACGGCAGCGTCCGCCCGTTCTTCGCCGCGGCGGCCAGCTACACGGGCGTCGACATGCTCGCCGGCCCCGGCGTCGATCTCGTGATGAACGCGCACGCGCTCGCCTTCGACGACGCGAGCTTCGACGCCGTCGTCTCGACCGAGATGCTGGAGCACGACGACGAGTTCTGGCGCTCGCTCCCCGAGATGGGCCGCGTGCTCCGGCCCGACGGCGTGCTCATCCTCACCGCGCGCGGCAACGGCTTCTGGCCGCACGATTACCCGTACGACTTCTGGCGCTTCATGCCCTCCGCCTTCCACAAACTGATCGCGCTGGCCGGCTGCGAGGTGCTCGAAGTGCGCGAGGACTGGCAGCCCGGCCACCCCGGCCTGTTCGGCCTCGGCCGCAGGCGTTAGAACGGTTTTCAGTCTTCGGTTGTCGGCCGCGGGAACTGCCGCCCGCGCGGCCCGGAACCCGGAACCCGCAACCGGAGTCTTTGCCGAAAACTGAAAACTGAAAACTGAAAACTGTTCTTGAGTTATAATCCCCGCCGTCTCCCCCCGCCCGCTGACGCAGCGCGAGAGTGTGCCCTATTCGATGGAGCGTCCCCGCCCAGACGAGGCCGAGGCGCGGCCGGGCGCGAGCGAGGTCTCGCCCGCCGCCGCGGACGCGCGCGCTCCCGGCGCAGAGGGCGACGGCGCGCTCTTCCGCATCTTCGCCGAGACCGCCTCGGACGCCATCCTCGTCGTCGACTCCGACAGCCACATCCACTTCGCCAACCGCGCCGCCGAAGAGATTTTCGGCCACCCGGCCGCCGAGCTGCTGGGCCGGAGCCTCACCGTGCTCATGCCCGAATACCTGCGCCACCTCCACCGCGAGGGCGTCGTGCGCTACGCCGCGACGGGCGTGCGCCACATCAGTTGGTCTGGCGTCGAGCTGCCCGGCCTGCACCGCGACGGCCGCGAACTCGCGCTCGAAATCTCCTTCGGCGAGTTCACGCGCGGCGGCCGGCGCTTCTTCACCGGCATCGCGCGCGACATCTCGGCCCGCAAGCGCGCCGACGTGCGCCGCGCCTTGCAGCACG
>DATCVD010000644.1:0-3474 GCA_036567125.1 Pyrinomonadaceae bacterium
AAAGGAGCTCGGCCGCTTCGAGGCGGTGGTGCTCGATCCGCCCCGCGCGGGCCGCGTTGAGCGGCGGGCGGGGGTCGGGCGTGAGCGCGTCGCCTTGGTATAAGACTTGGCCTTTGCCGAACAGGAACCACAGCGCGTAGATTCCGAGCGCCGTCCCGAAGGGCACGTTCAGCACCTCGACGATGGCCGCGACGAGCGTCGCGACGCGCCCCCACGGCTTGCGCTTGAGCATCGCGTAGCCGGCGACGTACGAGGGCACGGTGAGGAGCAGCGCGAAGAGGCCGCCCACGATCACGAACGTGACGAGGAAGGCTTCGGGCGGAGTGTCGGGCTGGTTACGCAACTCATCGCCGGCCACCCTCAGGAAGAAGATCATGAGGCCGAACACGCCCAGCATCAGCAGGGTGTGCAGCGCGGCGTAAACGATGTGCAGGATGCCGAGCGTCTTGTTGTGTTCTTCGGGTGTCATCTTCGCGCGACCTCGCGTCGGGCGGGCGTCGCCGGCCTCGCGCCCGGCGGACTATCGCTCGACGGCCATGGCGACGGCGTTGCCGCCGCCGAGGCACAGCGCGGCGAGTCCGCGGCGTGCGTTGCGCCGCTTCATCTCGAACAGCATGGTGGTCAGCAGGCGCGAGCCTGACTGGCCGATGGCGTGGCCGAGCGCGACCGCGCCGCCGTTGACGTTAACTTTCGCCGGGTCTAGTTCCAGCTCCCGCATGATGGCGACGGCCTGAACGGAGAACGCCTCGTTCAGCTCGATCAGATCGACCTCGCTCAGCGACCAGCCGGCCTTCTTGACGACCTTCCTGATCGCCTCGACCGGGGCCATCATCACCAGCTCCGGCTGTATCCCCGAAGTGGCCTGCGCCGCGATCCGCGCCATCGGCTCGACGCCCAACTCGCGCGCCCGCTCCAGAGACGTGACGACCACGGCCGAAGCCCCGTCGTTGACGCCCGGCGCGTTGCCGGCCGTCACCGTCCCGCCCTCCTTCTTGAAGGCGGGCTTGAGCTTCGCCAGCGCCTCGACCGAAGTGTCTTCGCGCACGGGTTCGTCCGTGTCGAAGACGAGCGCCGCGCCCTTCTTCTGCGGAATCTCGACGGGCAGAATCTCGTCGCGGAACTTGCCGGCCTTGATCGCGGCCGCGGCCTTGCGGTGCGAGTTCAGGGCGTACTCGTCCTGCTCGGCGCGCGTCACGTTGTAGCGCTCGGCGACGACCTCGCCCGTGTTGCCCATGTGGTAGTTCTCGAACGCGCACCAGAGCCCGTCGTGGATCATCGCGTCGACGAGCGTGCCGTTGCCCAGACGATAGCCCTCGCGCGCTTTCGGCAGCAGGTACGGCGCGTTCGACATCGACTCCATGCCGCCCGCGACGACGATCTCGGCGTCGCCCAGCTTCACCGCCTGCGACGCCATCATGATCGACTTCAGCCCCGACCCGCAGACCTTGTTGACCGTCACGGCCGAGACGCCGAACGGGATGCCGCCCTTCAGGGCCGCCTGCCGCGCCGGGTTCTGCCCGACGCCGGCCTGAATGACGCAGCCCATGATCACCTCGTCAACATCTTCGGGCCTGACCCCGGCGCGGCGGACGCTTTCGCGCACGACCAGCGCGCCCAGATCGGTCGCGCTCATGTCCTTAAGCGCCCCCTGAAACTTCCCCGTCGGCGTCCGCACCGCGCTGACGATGACCGACTCTCTCTCGTTCGACATTGCTCACCCCTCAAAAACCGTCAATCGTAAATTGTGAATCGTAAATCGAAAAAGGCAGAAAGCCGTTCCGCCTCTATTAACGATTGACGATTGACGATTTACGACTTGATTATACGTTCGCACGGGGGGTGACAATCAAGTCAGTGGCGCGCTCCGGGGTTCGTTTGCGCGCGTTCCGAGGCCGGTGCTAGACTCGCACGCGGTCGCGCAATCACGACGCCATTTTGTCGCATCTTTAGTTCATTCCCACTCTTATCTTCCGACGAAACACATGCAGGCACTGATTCTCGCGGGCGGCAAGGGCACGAGGCTGCGGCCGCTGACCGTGTACACGCCGAAGCCCGTCGTCCCGATCTGCAACCGGCCCTTCCTGCTCTACCAGATCGAGACGCTCAAGCGTGCGGGCGTCACCGACATCACGCTCTCGCTCTCCTACCAGCCCGCGAAGATCGAAGACCTGCTCGGCGACGGGTCGGAGTTCGGCGTCCGCCTGCGCTACACGACCGAGCCGCAGCCGATGGGCACGGCCGGCGCGTTCAAGTACGCCGCCGAGCACATCACGGATCAGACCATCGTCTTCAACGGCGACGTGCTCACCGACCTCGATCTCGCGCGCGTCATCGGCGAGCACCGCGAACGCAAAGCGACCGCCACCGTCGTGCTCACGCCCGTCGAAGACCCTTCGGCCTACGGCGTCGTCGAGACGGAAGCGGACGGCCGCGTCCGCCGCTTCGTTGAAAAGCCCGCGCCGGGCGAGGCCGCGACGAACCTGATCAACGCCGGCACGTACGTGCTCGAACCCTCCGTCCTCGACCTCATCCCCGAAGGCGAGAGCTATTCTTTCGAGTACCAGCTGTTCCCCGACCTGCTGCGCCGCGGGCTGCCGTTCTACGCGCACGCGCCCGACAAAACTTACTGGCTCGACATCGGCACGCCCGCGCGCTACCTCCAAGCACACCACGATCTGCTCGCGGGCGTCGTCGGCGACATCAAGATCGAGCGGCGGCGCGGCGACTTCGACGCGGCGACGGCCGCCGAGATCGACGACCGGTCGGTGATCGCCGACGGCTGCGCGATCAAGCCGGGCGCGCAGGTGATCAACTCCGTGCTCGGCGAGGGCGTCCACGTCGAGGAGCGCGCTCGCATCGAGAACGCGGTCGTCTGGCCGCACACGCGCGTCAACGCGGGCGCGCAGATTCTCTCGTCCATCGTCGGGCGCGGTTGCTACGTCGGCCGCTCCGCTCAGGTCGGCCCCGGCGCGGCGCTCGGCGACAAGACCTCGCTCACCGACTACACGCAGACCGGGGGCGCGGCGTGAGCGTCGGCCCGGAGCCGACGCCGATCCGCTTCGGCACGGACGGCTGGCGCGGCGTGATCGCCGCCGAGTTCACCTTCGCCAACCTCGAACGCGTCGCGCAAGCCTACGCACTCCACCTGCTCCAAGACGACGCGGCAGCGGAACGCGCGCCGCACGTCGTCGTCGGCTACGACCGACGCTTCCTCTCCGAGTCGTTCGCCGCGCGCGCGGCCGAAGTCCTGACCGGCAACGGCGTCCGCGTCGAGATGTTCGACGCGGACGTGCCCACGCCGCTCGTCTCTTGGGCCGTGCGCGAGCGCGGGGCGGCGGGCGGCGTCGTCATCACCGCCTCGCACAACCCGGCCGCGTTCAACGGCTTCAAGATCAAGGCCCCGTGGGGCGGGAGCGCGACGCCGGAGACGACCGCCGCGGTCGAGGCACTCGTCGACAGAGCGCCCGCGCGCCG
>DATCVD010000645.1:0-11003 GCA_036567125.1 Pyrinomonadaceae bacterium
CGGCTTGCGGTAGCCGCCCGGCTGCGCCGCGGCGGACGACGCGACCACCACGAGCGCGACGAACACTCGCGCCGCAACTCCGGCGACGGACAGCGCGCGCCCCTTCGCGGCGCGGCGCTGCCCTTGCCGCTGCGAGACACAACCGGCCTTCACGAATCGCATGACGGGCTTCCTCCCAAGTTGTCTATCGAACCTGACGGGGCGGACTTCAGACGCTTAATTATTAGGGGGTTCGGTGGCTGAAAAGTAACGGTCGCGCGGGGGCCGTGTCAAATCACCGGCCGGCTGCCGGCACGCGCCCGCCGCCGCCGGCCGGCCGAAGCAGCGCCCCCATTCGCACCACCGCGAATCGCGCCCCGCCGTTTACGCGGCGGCGAAAAATTAGCGGCGCACTTTTAAGCCGCCACCCGGCGGGGGCGTGCTTGACAAGCGGGACTTAATCTGTAGAATTTTCATTCCGCAAGAGCGGGAGTAACTCAGTGGTAGAGTGCGACCTTGCCAAGGTCGAAGTCGCGAGTTCGAATCTCGTCTCCCGCTCCACTCAGATCAGGGCAGAGGGCGGAGGGATGAGGGGTGAAGTAGGAGATTCCTTTTCATCCCCCACCCCTCCGCCCTCGTCCCTTTCCCGCGGCGGCGTAGCCAAGTGGTAAGGCAGAGGTCTGCAAAACCTTTATTCGTCGGTTCGATTCCGACCGCCGCCTCTCTAGAATCAATAAGTTAAGGGCAGCCGCTTGGCTGCCCTTACTCGTTTGAGTCACTATACAGTCACTGTTACCGTGCTTCTTCAACTGTGAAAACCGCGATCTTAGTTCTACGGCTTTTCGCTACTTGCCGCCCGCGGAAGCGACACGAATTTTCTGCCACCTCTTTTTATATGCGAAAAAGATGATTTGCCCGATGCACATCGTCACCAGCGAGGAGACTATCACGGTAATGAGAAACGTCCGCCCCGAGGTGAACATCGTGCGGACGGGCAGCCGGGTTGCCACCTCCGCGACGAACGCCGCGTACAGCCCGAAGACCGACCAATACATAAAGCTGAAATGCAGGTTGAGCCAATCCTTCGGCCTCCGCAAAACGGCGGGGATCATCCCGCCCGCGAGCGTCACGGCACTCACGACCGCCGCGACGTGAAATACCCCGAAGCGCCCGAATAGACGATAAATCAGGAAGGCCGTCGCGATCAGTAAAATCATGCTGCCGGCGTAGAGGTGGCCGACGCTCCGGTGCGCCCGCGTGCCTTTCCGCGTGATTAAAACCCACGTCCCGAAAACTAGCGCGAGGATGGAAGCGATTAAATGTAGTCAACCGACGGGATTTACAACATACATCCGACTGAGAAATCCTTTTCAAAAGAATTTCTCGTTAGTACGCGCGAACCCGCGATTCTGTTTACCTGTCTCGAACTTAAAATTCAGATTCACACGCGAAGGCTGTCTAACGCCCGGCATCACCCGCCGCGCACACAACCGAAGAACCATTCAAGTCTCGCGGATGAGGGCAACGCTATTCGCGGTCGGGTGCATGCCGTTGTCGGGCCGAACGTGTGCGGCCAAGTAGCCAGCCTTTCTATTCGACGAAAGCAGAATAGACTCTGCTTAAACCTCTATCAGCCATGACGCGCGCCTACCCGTCAGGTAGTCGACAGGCATGTCTCGGGTGCGCAGCGGGATTTCGAACCACCCGCCGACCTTGAGGTGTCTCAACATCAACTCGACGGCAGGCTTTGTGGGTAAGGCGACAATCCCTTCGTCAGCAGCCATGCGAATGTCAACAGGTTCTTCCCACTTCAAGTGGATCGCAAACTCGGCCGACGGATGCACCGCCGTATCAAGCAGGACGTGTTTGCGCGCCATGATTTTCGTTAGTTCGAGGGCTTCGACGGGTTTGGGCACATGGTAGAGAAACCCGAGGTTCAGCACGACGTCGAACTCGCCGCCCAGCGTGTCGGGGCTCATTCGCCAGAAGTCCAGCACTCTAAACTCCGCGCTGTCGGCTCCGGTGATCCGCTTCAGCAGGTTGGCCTGTTCGATGAGTTCGGCGCGCGCGTCGAACCCCACGACCTCCGCGCCGAGGAGGGCGCACTGTATCGACCAGAAGCCCGAGTTGCAGGCGATGTCGAGGACGCGCTTACCTTTTAGTGTTCCGCCCTGAGACTGGATGAGGTAAGGCATAAAATGCCTGAACCGCTGTAGAGGGCGGGTGGGGTCGTCCGTACCCAGCCCGGGATTGTTGTGGCGCGTGGGGAAAGCGAGGCCGCCCTCGAACTCGTACGCGTAGTGCCAGAGATGATGCCGGGCGAACGCTTCGCGGACTTCCCCGTCGGAAGGCCCGTGCGCGCGGCGGGGGAGCGGCCAGATCGGGGCCGCCGGGGGCGGTTCCGGCACGGGACGTAGGCTTTGCGGGGGGGGGATTTTAAGAATGTCATAACCGACGTGATTTAAGACCCGCCTGACGCCCCGTTTGATCACGAACGTTCCCCCCTTCGTCTAACTACTTCTTGTGCCGAATGGCTCGGCCTAACGCCGGAATTGACCGGCAAGTCCGCCGGCATTCCGTGCGTCGGGCGGTGCAACAATCGGAGGGGCGGGTCAAGGGGCGTCTCTTCGTGCGTGGGCGACACCATGCGCGGGTAGCTGTGTACCCAAACGCAGGCCGCTCCCACGAAGAACGCAAGGAGTGCGACGCCGAATCGGAGCACGTAACGTTTCACTGCCCCAACCCCCGGAACCACTTCACACGAAGATGCATAACGCCGCGCATCACGCGCCCGCCCACAAGATAGCAGGAATTTGAAAGCCGTCGGGCCGCGGGTCGCGTGCATGCCGTTGTCAGGCGGCGCGCGCCTTTAGGGCGATGCCTCTTCAACACGTTGGAACTCACTCAAGGCAAAATCTTCGTGTTCAACCCGCATCCTGCCGCCATACATATCCATCGTGATCGTTCGCCCCACCGTTTTGAGGTGCTCCTGAAACTCCGGCCTAAAGCGGCTAAAGCTTGGGTGGTTAAGATTGTAGCGAAACACAACCGCCCGGCCATCTTTTGACCTTCCGCCTTTCATGACCCCGTACGCCGTACTTTCGACCGTGTTACTTCGCCTCTCTAATGCTTCCTCCGCAGGCGGGCCGTCAGCCCAAGACTCGTACGACAGTTGAGATGTATCCCCCATCGGCGGCAGGCCGGTGTAACCGTTTGCTATCAGAAAGCATTCGGCTAAATGGATCGCCCCTGCCGCATCAAGTGGCCCTCCGCCGGGAGATACGGGACATGGCTTTCTAACGGCATTAGCAGGCCGCTTCAGTGCAGGCTCGCGGCTGACCGACGGCCAGACGGCGGTGGTAATAATACCGACCAGAAACGATAGAGACGCGATAACGATTCGTACTGACAAGCGCCGCAATTTTTCGCCTCCGTTGTGAAACTCAACTAGCCGCCCAACACCCGGCATCACCCGCCGCGCACGGAACTTTATCTAGCGAAGGCTGCTAGGAGGCGCGTCCGCCGGATGCCCACGTCAGGCGCATCTGACGCACCACTCAAGGTTACTCACCCGCATAAGGCTCGACCGATTCGATGCTGATGGATCGGCATTGGAATTCGGCGGACACGCCGAACGTCCCTTCCGAACGACACCTGAAACTTAACGCTTTCAAGCTGCCGGTCTGAAAGATCAGCGATGGCTAGACCCTGCAACACGTTCTGATGATTGAACTCTTCAAGCCTCAGTTCGGCGATCCCTAAGAAGCGAAAGCTGACGAGGACATGATTCCTCAGCACATAAGAACCTCTCTCATTAATTTGTGACGTGATTTCAAAGACGTGAATCTCAGCCTGCAAGCTAGGCGTGAACGAGAGGGCCTCTCCCCGATCAAGCACAACCCTCAACACCTCGGCGTCATGGAAAGACGGGAAGCGCCCGAAGATGTCAGTCAGTAGACGCCAGTTCTGTATTTTGTCCTCGATCCCCATCGGTTCAATAGATCCGCCTAACGCCGGACATCACCCGCCGCGGCGAACCGCCGCGACGGCCTAGTCTCGCGCGTGAGAGCCGCCGTGTTCGCGGTCGGGCGCATGCCGTTGTCAGGCGGCGGCGCTCCTTCAACTTATCTTCCGCAATTTAATCGCATAGCTGGTTATCGGCAGCCCGGTGTCCTCATCAAATTCCGCTGCTGCCTGAACCCCCAACCGAGCTATCTCTTCCGCTGTCCTTTCCGCATCATTATAGATGGAACACATTGCCCCCTGCGCATAATCACACCCGCTGCCATAGGAATAAAACTTTGTAAACTCCTGAACGGAGCGATAAGTTCCAACACCGAAAATGCCGTAGGGGTTTGCAATCAGTACGTCCATCCTTGAAGATTCGTAGGACTTATCCCCATCTTCCTGAGTGTTTAAGAAGTACTCCTCTTTCAGAACTCGGGGCAATTTATTCCAAGCCATGAAGATATCAGCCACGGTATTAAGTTTGGCTTTCGTGCCTGACTTAGAGAAGTACATTCTCAGGGCGAGATCGGTTGTCATCGAACCTGCGACACCAATATAGCTTGAGCCGACCTTGATGATCTTCTCATGATTCACCACGTACTGAACCTATCGGTATAACTCCGTAATCGGGAGTGAAAAGCCGAACCCTTCGGCCTAACATGCGCCATTATCCGGCCGCGCTTTCGTTATCACAAGGGGTAAGGACGGGGGCCCCAACAACGGGCCGCGTCCCGCGGGTGGATAATGAAATCGGCAAAAGCCGCCCCTGCCCGGCCGCGGCTAAGGGCCGCGATCCCGCCACCCTATGCGCGACCCCGTCGCCGTATGTCACGCTTCTTGAAGCCGGTGAAGTCGGGTGCGAAAAGGGCGGATTCGGCTCGACCACCGATCCGCCCCTCCTGCGTCTCACGCCCGCGGCCGTCGTGATGACGGCCCGCGCCGCGTTGCGAGCGCGCGGACTTCGGCCCGCCCGACGGCACTGCCAGCGCCGAGGTGCGCCGCCCGGCTGCTCGCGCCTTGAATCACTGCTGGGGGTTCGGGAGCAAGAAAAAAGAGGCGGGGTTTCGACCCCGCCCCTTTGATACGGACGCCCCCATGAGGCCCACCGCGTACCCTACCGCAGTCCCGCCCCGTTTACTGAAGGGCGGAGGACTTCCAGCCGGCCGCCGTGCAGACGTAGAGCTTGACGCTGACGGCGTCCACCTTCATGCGCCCGTACTCGGCCGCTTGGTCACAGTCGGCGGCGGGGGGCAGGCCCGAGACGAGCGCGAGTTGTAAGTACCCGTTGACTTGGAGGGCGCTCTGCGGGTTGGACGTGCCGACGCCGACGTTGCCGCTCGCGTCGATCCGCACCCGCTCGGCGTTGTTCGTCCCCAGCAGTAGCGGCTGCGCCGTCAGCGTCCCGACGCCCAGCCCCCGGCTCGTCGCCCCGTCGGCGATCAGGAAGGTGCGGTCGGCGCGCGAGACGCCGAAGAACGAGAAGGCGTTCTGCGACCCACTCGTCAGCAGCCCGCCGTAGGACGAGTAGTTGCCGCGGTCGTTGTCGAAATAGAAGGTGGAGTTGCCGGCCGGCGAGGTCGTGCGCACGCGGATGCCGGTGCGGCCCGACTGGTCGGACGGGCCGGCGATGTCGAGGTAGTCGCCCGGCGCGGCCACGCCGAGGCCGACCTTACCGCCCGCCTCCGTCACGACCGAGTCGCCGAGCGTGCCCGCCCCGTCGAGCCATTTAGCCAGCCGGCTCGCCGTGCCGGCCCCCGCCGCTTGGGCGGCGGGCGAAGGCGTGGGGCTGGGCGTCGGCGTGGCGGTCGGCGTAGGTGCGGGTGTAGGTGTAGGTGTCGGCGTCGTGGTAGCCGCGCACGAGCTGAGAGCCTTGCCCACGTTGAGCCGCCCGCCCGTGACGGTGACGGCCGAGAGCGCCGCGACCGAATCGACGTTGCCGAGAAGCGCGGCCTTCAGGCCGGCCGTGTCGAGCGCGCAGCGCGAGAGGACGAGCGCCGCCGCGCCGGAGACCTGCGGCGTCGCCATCGAGGTGCCGCTGAACCAGTCGTATGAGCCGCCGATGATCGTCGAGAGGATGAGGTTGCCGGGCGCGGCCAGATCGACGGAGGTGCGCCCGTAGTTCGATCCCCAAGAGGCGGTGTTGGCGAGCTGATCGTTGTTGTCCGTCGCGGCGACCGAGACGACGCTCGCGGCGTCGTAACTGGCCGGGTAGAAGGGGGTCACGTCGTCATCCGCGGCGGAGTTGCCCGCGCCGGCGACGAACAGCATGTCGCTCGCCGCGGCCCGGTTGATCTGGTCGAGCAGCGCCTGCGACGCCTCGCCGCTCCAGCCCCAGCTGTTCGAGAGCACGCGCACGTTGGCCGCCGTCCCGAAGATCTGCTTCGCCTGAATGGCGAACTCGATGGCGTTGATCGCCCCTTCGAGCGTGCCGTTGCCCTGCGCGTCGATGAACCGCAGCCCCATGATGCTCGCCGTCTGGCTGACGCCGGAGACGCCGACGCCGTTGTTGCCGACCGCGCCGACCGTGCCGGCGACGTGCGTGCCGTGGTTGTAGTCGTCCATCGGGTCGCAGGTGTTGGTCAGCGCGTCGAAGCCGTGCGAGCCGGCCGGGCAGGTGATCGACTGCCCGGCGAGGTTGACCGTGAAGGCGGCGGGGGCCGACCAGACGTTGGCGGCCAAGTCCGGGTGGTTGTAATCGACGCCGGTGTCGACGACCGCGACGACGTTCGCGCGCGAGCCGGTGGAGATGTCCCAAGCCGGGACGACGCCGATGTCCGCGCCGGCCGTGCCGTGGCCGGTGGAGGCGGCGTAACCGGTGTTCTGTAGCGACCACTGCTCGCCGAAGCGGGGGTCGTCGGGCACGGCGCTCACGCGGACGATGTAGTTCGGCTCCGCGTAAACAACGTCGTTGCGCGCGGAGAGTTCCCGCACGAGCGTTTCCGCGTCCTTGCTGCGCGACTGGAGCAGACGGACGCCCTTGCCGCCGACCTTCCTCTCGCTCTCGACGTCCGCGGCCCCTTTGGCGCGCTCCACGTCCTGCGGCCCCGCCGTGTTGCTGAACTTCACCAGCACCTGCCCGGCCACCACGTCACGGCCCTTGAATCGCTCCTTCTTCAGCCGCCCGCCGGCCGTCGTCGGCTGCGCCCCGGCGTGGGTGGCCGCGAACAGCGCGACCGCCAAGAAGGCCGATGAGAACACACCGCTTCCCAGACGAGAGATCAAATTTCTCATAACACCCCGATCCAAATTTACCCGACCGATTGACGTAAGGAGTGACGAAGGTTCGGCGCGGGCGATCCCGCGCGGGCGATCTTTTCAGTCTTAATGAGGGGTCTAAATTAGATGATCGGCGGCGCTCACGGTTGCTTGAAAGCCGGGACATCTGTGGCCTTCCCGGAAACCGCCGCTCGGTATGGCTTTGCCTGAAGAGTCGGTTTTGAACGGGGCTTTTCGGGCAGGCGGAAAGGTTTCTGAGCAGATGTAGCCATAGACATAAACTGATTTGGCACTTATTTTTTAACCCGCTTCGCGGGCACGCGGCGGCGGACTATCTTCGGCGCTTGTCTAAAGCGCGGCCCTCATTTATAGTCCACCTGCCTTTCTCACGGACCGACCCGTTAAGGCCCCCCGCCGCCCGGCGTGTAAGCAGAGACTCCCGAGGAATCAGTCGTTGTGCCCTTCTTAAAATACTCGCACCGGCAGGTGTCCGACGCGCAAACATCTGTGCCCGCCGTTGGCCGCGGCGATTTTAACGGTTTCCTGCCGCTCGACCGTGTACCCGACTGCATGTTTGGCGCACCAAGAATCGGCTCGTCAGTCTCGGCCGAAGCCTCTCCGGTTTCGTGAACCCCCGTCGGTGTTAATTCCGAATACCCGTCGCCTCAACCGCTTATTTTAGACCGCCGCGTACCTCGCCACGCACCGACCTCGTGGGCGGTGACAGCAAACAAGTCAGGACTTATCAACCGATGAAACCTTCCTACCGCGCCCCCGCCCCCGGCCGCCCCCCGCTCCTCCGATCTCTGCCGGCGTGCCTCAGCCTGATGCTGCTGCTCGCGGCCGCCGTCCCTTACGGGGGTTACGCCGCCCGCCGGGGTTTGGCGGGCCAAGCCGCCACGACTGATCGGCTGCCCAAGGACGGCGCGGCCGAGTTCGTGCCGGGCGAGGCGCTGGTGCGCTTCCGCAGCGAGGCGAAGGCCGCCGGGGTTCAGGCGTCGGGCGCGCGCTTAGACCTTGCCGACGGGCGTTCGGCCGTCGCCCGCTTCTCGAACTTCAAAGGCTCCGAGATCGTGCCGGGGTTGCGCCTCGCGCGATTCGAGGCGGCCGACACGCTCGCCTTCGTCGCCGCGCTCGACCGCCGCCCCGACGTGCTCTACGCCGAGCCGAACTACATCTGGCGCGCGTCGGCCACCCCGAACGACGCGAGCTACGCGCAGCAGTACGCGCTGCCGCTCGTCAACGCGCCGGCCGCGTGGGACACGACGACGGGCAGCAACAGCGTGGTCGTGGCGGTCATCGACACCGGCGTTGACCTCGCGCACCCAGACCTCACGGCCAACGCGTGGACGAACCCCGGCGAGACGCCCAACGACAACGTCGATAACGACGGCAACGGCTTCGTCGACGACGTGAACGGCTGGGACTTCGCTCACGACGACAAGACGACCTTCGACGCCGCGGACGGCGACGATCACGGCACGCACGTCGCGGGCACTATCGGCGCGCGCGGCAACAACTCGACGGGCGTCGCGGGCGTCAACTGGCAGGTCAGCATCATGTCGATCAAGGTGCTCGGCCCCGACGGCGGCGCGACCTCCGACATCATCGCGGGCTACAACTACGTCCGCATGATGCGGCAGCGCGGCGTCAACGTCCGCGTCACCAACAACTCCTACGGCGGCCCCGGCTTCTCGCAGTCCGCGCTCGACGCTATCAACGCCCTCAACGGCGTAGGCATCCTCGTCGTCGTCGCGGCGGGCAACGACGCGCGCGACAACTTCAGCTTCCCCGAGTTCCCGGCCAACTACAACGCGCCGAACGTCGTCGCCGTCGCCTCGACCACCAGCACCGACTCGCTCTCCGGCTTCTCGAATTTCAGCTCGCGCCTCGTCAGCATGGGCGCGCCCGGATCGAACGTTCTCAGCACAACCCCGGGCAACACTTACAGCCTCTTCAGCGGCACGTCGATGGCCTCGCCGCACGTCGCGGGCGCGGCCGCGCTGCTGCTCTCGGCCGCGCCCGGCATCAGCCTCGCGAACCTGCGTGGCGCGCTCGCCTTCACCGGCGACCGCATCAGCGCGCTCCAAAACAACACGACGACGGGCCGCCGCTTAAACGTCCGCGCCGCGCTCGACGCCGCGCTCGAAACGGATTCCGCCGCGCCCGGCCAGACGACTCTCGGCGTCGCCTCGCAGTCGGGCCGCTCGCTGACGCTCTCGTTCAACGCCCCCGGCGACGACGGCTTCGCGGGCACGGCCGCCGACTACGACTTCTTCTTCATCAACCCGGCGACGGGGCTGCGCGTGCTGCTGCCGACGAGCGCCGTTCCCGCCGCGGGCGGCGCGCAGCAGAGCGTGGCGGTGAACGCGCCCTACCGGAATCTGAGCGGCACGGTCGAGCTGGTCGCCTACGACAACCGGGGCAACGCGAGCACCTCGTCCGTCGCCGTCACCGTCCCGCAGAGTGCGGCTAACGATCCGTTCGTCGTCACGCAGTCGGCCGCCGAAACGCTCTCGACGGGCGGCACGCGCCTCGCCGTCAACGGCGACGACAAGTACTCGCCCGTACAGTCTCTGCCCTTCGCCTTCCCCTTCTACGGCCAGCAGCGCACGAGCCTGCTCGTCTCCTCGAACGGCGTGCTCTACTTCTCCAGCCCGCCGCGCCAAGACAACGGCGACGCGGATGACGCCGCCAGCTCGGCGGACGCGACGCAGGGCCAGACGATGATCGCGGGCCTGTGGGACGACCTTGAGATCGACACCACCCGCCGCGCCGACGCCGGCATCTTCATCACCCAGCCCGCCGCCAATCGGATCATCTACCGCTGGCAGGCGACGACCTTCCCCGGAGCGCACGGCGTCAACCGCGGCGTCAACCCCGTCAACTTCGAGATCGAGTTGCGCTCGGACGGCCACGTCGTCTTCCGCTACGGCGCGGGCAACCAGAACCTGTTCCCGGTCGTCGGCGTCTCGGGCGGCGAGCCTTCGGCCTACGTCGTCGAGTCGCACACGTCCGAGAGCGCGCTCAAGAACTTGACGAACGCGCAGACCGTCACCTTCGCGCCGCGTGCGGGCGAAGCGACCCCGACGCCCACCCCGACGCCCACCCCGACCCCGACTCCGACCCCGACCCCGACCCCGACTCCGACGCCCACTCCCAACCCCAACGTCTGTAGTAACACGCCGATCGGCTTCGGGCAGACGGTCTCAGGCACTCTCGCCTCCGGCGACTGCCAGTTGCCGCTCGACGGCTCCTTCTACGACCCCTACACTTTCACGGGGACGGCCGGGCAGCTCGTCTTCATCGAGATGACCTCGACGGCCTTCGACTCTTACCTCTACCTGCTGCGGCCGGGCGAGACGACGCCCACCTACCGCACCATCCAGAACGACGACACCTCGAACGGCTTGGACTCGCGCATCGTGGCCGTGTTGCCGGAGTCCGGCACTTACACCATCTTTGCGAACAGCGTGTTCTCCGGCCAGACCGGCTCATACCAGTTGAGCCTGACTGGCGGCGGCGCTAACTGCGCGGCCACTCCAATCGGGGCCGGCACGCCCGCCAACACGTCGCTGGCCGTCAGCGACTGTCAGCTGCCCGACGGCTCGTTCGTCGACGTCTACTCCTTCACGGCGACGGCCGGGCAGCAGGTCTCCGTCACGCAGAGTTCCAACGCCTTCGACTCGTTCCTCTTCCTGTTCTCGCACGACGGCTTCACGGAGCTGGCGCGCAACGACGACGGCCTGACCGGCGGCGGCGCGACCAACAGCTCGCGCGGCGCGCGCATCCCCGCCCCG
>DATCVD010000646.1:0-10030 GCA_036567125.1 Pyrinomonadaceae bacterium
GCTGACGCCGCGGCCATCGCCGCCGGCCGACGATTCGCGCGGCGGCGGCGGCGCAGTTTGATAAGTCGCCGCCCGCTTGTATAGTTGCCTGCGGTCGCAAAGAACTCCCGCCGGGCGTCGCCCGCTTACAACGAACAAACACGAACGCGCCGGCTTCCGAACCGGCGTCCTTAGGTCTGCGTCGAGATGACAGAGTCAACCATCGCGGGGCACTTCGCTTCGCACCAGCGCGTGATCGAAGAGGCGGCAGTGCAACTGGCGGGGCCGGCCGCCGAGGTGGCGCGCGTCACGGTCGAAGCCCTGCGCGCGGGCCGGAAGGTGATCGCGTTCGGCAACGGCGGCAGCGCCGCGCAGGCGAGCCACCTCGTCGGCGAGCTGCTGGGCCGCTTCCACATGACGCGGCAGCCGTTCCCGGCCGTCGCGCTCTCAAGCGATCCCGGCACCGTCACCTGCATCAGTAACGACTTCGGCTTCGACGCGCTCTTCGAGCGGCAGGCGCAGGCGCTCGCCGAAGCCGGCGACGTGGCCTTCGGGTTCACGACGAGCGGCCGCTCGGAGAACGTCCGGCGCGGCCTCGCCGCCGCGCGCGCGCGCGGCGCGACGACCGTCGCGGTGACGGGCGCTCGCGGTATCGTGAGCGGTTCGGCCGATCACGTCATCGCCGTGCCGAGCGAGGTGACGGCGCACGTGCAGGAGGTTCACTTGATGCTCCTGCACGTCTGGTGCATCCACATCGACGAGGCGCTCGGACAGGCCCAGTCGTAGTTCAGACAAGTACGGTCTTAGTTTCGTGACGTGAGACGGCGACGCATGGCGAAAGAGAAAGAGTCGGTGGGGAAAGACTCGGCGGAAAAAGAGTCGTTGACGGACGAAGGCTGCTCGCGGAGGAGGTTCATCCTCGCCGCTTCGGCGGCCCTCGGCGGCGCGGCGTGCGCGGGCGCGCCGGCCTTGGGTCACGCCGCGTCGGCCGCGCAAACGCCCGCGAAGCGGCGCGTGCTGCACGTCATCGGCCACTCGCACATCGACGCCGCGTGGCTGTGGCCGTGGCGCGACGGGTCGAACCTCGTGCTCACCACGATGCGCAGCGCGCTCGACCGCATACGGGAGACGCCCGGCTTCCGCTACAGCCACTCCTCGTCGGCCCACTACGCGTGGGCCGAGCGCGCCGACCCAAAGATGTTCGCGGAGATACGCGAGCGCGTGCGCGAGGGGCGCTGGGAGCCGGTGGGCGGCTGGCCCGTCGAGCCTGACTGTAACCTGCCCTCGACCGAGAGCCTCGCGCGCCACTGCCTCTACGGCAAGAACTATTTCCAGCGCGCGCTCTCGACGGACATCCAGATCGGCTTCAACCCCGACTCGTTCGGCCACCCGGCGGGGTTGCCCACGCTGCTGCGCGCCGCCGGCTACCGCTACTACGTCTTCATGCGCCCGCAGGAGCACGAGATGAAACTCCCGCTCCTGTTCTGGTGGGAGGGGCCGGACGGCGCGCGCGTGCTGGCCTTGCGCATCCGGCGCGGCTACAGCGAGCCGGCCCACCGCCTCCGCCTCGCCGCCGAGAACAATTTCCAGCCCGGCTTCGACCACGCCGCGTTCTTCCTCGGCGTCGGCAACCACGGCGGCTCGGTGACGAAGGAGCAGATCAAACAGGTCTTGGAGATGCGCTCCGACCCTTCGCTGCCGGAGTTGCGTTGGAGCACCGTCCGCGAGTTCTTCGCGGCGGTCGAGTCACAGCCCGCCTTCGCCAGCCTGCCGGTCGTCCGCGGCGAGTTGCAGTACCACTCGCGCGGCGTCTACTCGGCGCACGGCGAGGTGAAGCAGAACAACCGGCGCGCCGAACGCTGGCTCGGACGCGCCGAGGCCGTCTCGGTCGCCGCAGCCCTCGCGCACGGGCGCGAGTACCCCGCGCGCGAGTACGCCGCGGCGTGGGACAAGGTGCTCTTCAACCAGTTCCACGACATCATGGCCGGCACGGCGCTCTACACCGCCTACCGCGACACGCGCGATCAGATGGGCGCGGCATCCGACGCGGCGCTGACGAACACGGTCGGCGCGCTCGAAGCTCTGGCGCGGCGCGTGGACACGCGCGCGGTCAAGGAGGGCGCGGTCTTCGCCTTCAACCCGCTGCCGTGGCCGCGCCGCGCGCTCGTCGAGTATCACACCGAGAGGAACCCCGGCCTCAACCCGTGGATCCCGACGCCGGCCGGCGTCGTGCCCATCACGCACCTTGAGGCGAAGGACGGGCAAAAAATCCCGCTCCAGTTCCGGCCCTCGGACAGCATGACGCAGGTCTACCCGCGCATCGCGGCGTGGGTCGATCTGCCGGCGTGCGGCTACAAAGTCTTCGAGGTCGCGCACGCGGCCGCGCCGCCCGACTCGCCGCCCTACGACGAATTCTTCTCGCCGAACGAAGAGGGCTTCGGCATCTCGTCGCTGAAGTCTGCGGACGGCAAGGAGATGCTGGCCGCGCCCGTCGGCCTCGTCGTCATCAGTGATCCGAGCGACACTTGGGGGCACGGCGTCACAAGCTACCGCCACGAGGCGGGGCGGCCGCAGTTCGTCTCCGCGCGCCGCGTCGAGGACGGCCCCGTGATGCGCCTCACCCGCCACCGCGCGCGCTGGCAGAACTCGGAGATCGTGTTGGACGTGGCGCACCACAAGGCGCTCGACGCCGTCGAGCTTCGCTTCACCATCGACTGGCGCGAGCGCGAGCAGATTCTCAAGCTCGAAGTGCCGACGGCGCTCGGCTCGCCGCGCGCCTTCGCGAAGGTTCCGGGCGCAATCGCCGAGCGCGAGCCTTCCGGCATGGAGGAGCCGTATCAGGATTGGGTGGCGGTGCGGGGGACGGTCGAGGGCCAAGAGTACACGGTCGCCCTCATTAACGACTCGACTTACTCGTACGACTGCAAGGGCGGACTGCTGCGCACGATCCTCGTCCGCGCCGCGCCCTTCGCGCGCCACGACCCGCACCAAGTCCCGCACAACGACGCGGGCGCGTGGCAGGATCAGGGCCGTCAGGAGCGGCGCTTCTGGCTCGTGCGCGGCAGGGGGCCGCACGCGGCGCTCGAACTCGACCGCCTCGCGCAGGAGATGCAGACGCCCGCCGAGTACGTGATGGACTCGGCGCACGAGGGAACGGAGCCGTGGGAGCGTTCGTTCCTCGGCGTCACGCCGGGCACGGTCGAGGTGCTGGCGGTGAAGCGCGCCGAGTCGGGCGAGGGCGTGATCGTCCGCGTGCAGGAGCGCGCGGGGCGCGCGACCGAGTTCGCGGTCGAGAGCGCCGCGCTGAACCTCAGTCACCGGGCGCAACTCAAGCCGTGGGAAGTTAAGACGCTGCTCGTCGAGGCGCAGCGCGGCGGCCGGGCGCGCGTCAGAGAAGTCAGCCTGCTTGAGCGTTAAATCGATTGATCTGTTTGAGTGTTAAGAATGCCAGCTCGCTTGATCGCTAAGTCGTCCCGCTCGCGGCGCGCGCTCTTCTTCCTGCTGTGCTGCGCTGTCCTGTCGTGCGGCGCGCGCGCCGCGGCCGCCGCGACGCAGGCGGACGGGGTCGAGGCGCAGCCCTTCGTCGCGCAGGTGCGGCGGCTCGTCGAGACGATGGAGTACCTCGGCGAGCCGTTCAGCGCCGAAGACGTGCGCGCGCTGGAACGGGCCGCGGAGGACGAGAACGCGGCGCGCGGCGTCGTCGCCATGCAGCGCGTGCTCGACCGGCACGTCCTGCTGCGCGTCGAGATCAGCCCGGAGTCGCGCGTGAGGGTCGTGCGCGGGCAGGCGCGCGCAACGCTCGTCGAGGCCGGCTGGCGCTCCTTCCTCGTCAAGGTGCGCAACGAGGCGGGCGTGACGGCGCAGCTCCGCGCCGAAAGCCCGAACGCGCTGCCCGTCTACGCGCGCGGCAAGTCCGAAATCCCCGGCGGGTTCAGCACCGACCCCACGCCGACGCAAAAGCTCACGCCGCGGCAGATCGCCGACCGCTGGCTGGAAATCTCCATGTTCGACAAGCCGCCGCTCGCGCCGCGGCTCTCGGGGCTGCGGGTCGAGTACCGCGTCATCCAGCTCTACAGCCGCGACCGCGGGCGGCGCGAGGCGCAGATCGGCGTCAACGTCGGGCAGGGTTCGCAGGACATCGGCTTCCGCAACGACGTGCCCGTCCTCTTCAACTGCCTCCCGTCCTACGACGTGACGCTCGGCGTGCTCGACCACGACGGCAAGCCGACCGTCGCCTCGTTCGTCATCCGCGACCGGCAGGAGCGGCAGTACCCGGCCAGAACGAAGCGGCTCGCGCCCGACTTCTCGTTCCACCCGCAGGTCTACCGCGAGCACGGCGAGCGCGTGCGGCTGCCGGCGGGCGAGTACGAGGTTGAGTTCACGCGCGGGCCGGAATACGTCGCCGAGCGCCGGACGCTCAGGGTCGTCGGCGGCGGACGGCCGAACCGCTGGGAGTTCCGCCTCAGGCGCTGGATCGACCCGGCCGCCGCGGGGTGGTACTCGGGCGATCACCACATCCACGCCGCCGGGTGCAGCCACTACGAAGCGCCGACGCAAGGGGTCATGCCCGAAGACATGATCCGCCACATCCGCGGCGAGGGCCTGAACGTCGGCGCGGTGCTCACTTGGGGGCCGTGCTACTACTTCCAGAAGCAGTTCTTCGAGGCCAAGATCAACAAGCTCTCGACCCGCGAGAACCTGATGCGCTACGACGTGGAGGTCTCCGGCTTCCCGTCGAGCCACGCCGGGCATCTGGCGCTCATCGGCCTGCGCGAGCAGGACTACCCCGGCGCGAAGAAGATCGAGGACTGGCCCTCGTGGGGGCTGCCCATCCTCAAGTGGGCGAAGCGGCAGGGCGCGGTCGTCGGCTTCGCCCACTCGGGCTGGGGGCTGGAAGTCGAGTCGAATGATCTGCCCAACTACGAGCCGCCGCCCTTCGACGGCATCGGCGCGAACGAGTACATCGTCGACGTGACGCACGACGCCGTGGACTTCATCTCGGTCGCCGACACGCCGGCCGTCTGGGAACTCAACATCTGGTACCACACCCTGAACAGCGGCTTCCGCACGCGCGTCAGCGGCGAGACCGACTTCCCCTGCATCTACGGCGAGCGCGTCGGCATGGGCCGCTCCTACGTCCGCCTTGAAGGCGCGCTCGACTACGACGCGTGGGTGCGCGGGGTGCGCGACGGGCGCGCTTACGTCTCGGACGGCCGCAGCCACCTGATGGACTTCCGCGTCGGCGGCGTCGAGATGGGCACGCGGGGGAGCGAGCTGCGGCTCGACGCGCCGCGGGCGGTGCGCGTCTCGGCGCGCGTCGCGGCGCTGCTCGCCGAGACGCCCGATAAGCGAATCGAAGATCGCCGCCACGACCAGACCCCCTACTGGGATTTGGAGCGCGCGCGCCTGCCGGGCACGCGCGAGGTTCCGCTCGAACTCGTCGTCAACGGCCGCGCCGTCGCCGTCCAAAGGATCGTCGCCGACGGCGCGGCGCGCGAGGTCACGTTCGACGTCGGGATCGAGCGCAGCAGTTGGGTCGCGCTCCGCATCCTGCCTTCGTCGCACACCAACCCGGTCTTCGTCACGGTCGCGGATCGGCCCGTGCGCGCCTCGCGCCGCAGCGCCGAGTGGTGCCTCCGGGGCGTCGATCAGTGCTGGGCGCAGAAGTGGCCCCAGATCGCGCCGGCCGAGCGCGCCGAGGCCGAAGCCGCCTACGAGCACGCGCGCTCCGTGTACCGGAAGATCATCGCCGAGAGCGAGGTCGAGTAGCGCCCGCTGCAACTTTGTTGCAGACCCGAATTTACTTGCCATTTCCACGCGCTGCGTTTACCATGCGGCAACTCTGACCCGACGCTCCAGTATTCCACGAGCGCCGCGCCGCTTTCCGGCAAGCGACTTTCAGAGGCATCCGTTTACACCAACCCGCAAGCTTCTTTTCATTCCGCTCTGAGCAATAGGAGGCCCGATGAAGTACCCCCTATCTAGGCGACTGCTCGCCTTGTTGCTTTCCGTGTGCTCGCTGGCGCTCCCGGCCCTCGGCCAAGAGTCGCGCGCGACGCTCACCGGGAGCGTCACCGACCCGAACGGCGCGGCCGTCCCGAACGCCACCGTGACGGTCAGGAACCAGCAGACCAACCTCGACACCACCGCCACCACCACCGGCGAGGGCAGCTACACCGTCCCCCAACTCCCGCCCGGCCGCTACACGGTCATCGTCGAGGCGCAGGGGTTCAAGCGGGTCGAGAACGAGGGCGTGCAGCTCTTCACCGCGACGGCGCTGACCCTAGACATCACCCTCGAACTCGGCGCGGTCGGCGAGGTCGTGACCGTCAGCGCCGACAGCATCCCGCTGCTTGAGGCCGACACGGCCTCGCGCGGGCAGGTCATCGAGCGCGAGCGCGTCGAGGAGCTGCCGCTGAACGGGCGCAACCCGCTCAACTTGGCGACGCTCGCGACCGGCGTGCAGTTCAACGGCAACCCGCAATTCAACCGCCTGTTCGATAACGGCGACAACGTCAACTTCTCGATCAACGGCGGCCTGAACCGCCACAACGAGTTCCTCTTGGACGGCGCGCCGAACAACGCCGTGACGGACGTGGACGGCGGCCGCACGCGCAGCGTCAACAACATCGCCTTCGTGCCGCCCGTGGACGCGACCGAGGAGTTCAAGGTGCAGACCAACGCCTTCGACGCCTCCTTCGGGCGCACGTCGGGCGGCGTCGTCAACGTCTCGATCCGCTCGGGCGGCCGCGACTACCACGGCTCGGTTTACGAGTTCGCGCGCCGCTACGAGTGGGAGGCCAACGCCTTCGGCAACAACGCGCGCGGCCGCTTCCCGTCGGGGCCGCTCGCGGGCCAAGAGCGTTTCCCGCGCTTCGTCCGCGACCCCGTCACGAACGAGAACCTCGGCGGCCACTCCCAAGATCAGTACGGCTTCGTCGTGTCGGGGCCGCTGCGCATCCCGCGCTTCGGCGAGGGCGGCGACCGCTTCTACAACGGGCGCGACCGCACCTTCTTCCTCCTGAACGTCGAGTTCTACACGGGCATCGACCCGGCCGCGAACCTCTCGGACGTGCCGACGCTGCTCGAACGCGGGGGCGACTTCTCGCAGTCGGGCGTCACGATCTTCGACCCGCTGACGACGCGCCCCGACCCCAACAACCCCGGCCGCTTCACCCGCGACCCGTTCCCCGGCAACGTCATCCCGGCCGCCCGCATTAACCCGGTCGGCGCGGCCATCGTCGGCGGCTTCTCGACGCCCAACGTCGGCCCGGCCACGCAGCGCTTCAACAACTTCCTCCAGCCGTTCCCCGGCACGGACGACTTCCACTCCGAGGTCGTGCGCGTCGATCACCAGTTCACCGAGAGCCAGCGGATGTTCGTCCGCTACGTCCACAACCGCCGCGACCAGATTCAGCAGGGCGGCAACGGGCGCGTCGGCCTCGGCATCGACCCGCAAGACCCGCTCGTGCGCATCAACGACGGCGCGGTCATCGACCACGTGGCGACGCTCTCGTCGTCCACCGTCCTGAACGCGCGCGTCTCCTTCTCGCGGTTCGAGCAGGCGGCCTTCCGCTCTCGCTCCTCGCCCTTCGACGCCACGAGCCTCGGCTTCCCGGCCTCGTTCGCCAACGGCCGGCCCGTCTCCATCGTGCCGCGCATCGAGTTCTCGGGCGACCCGATCCGCGAGTTCGGCCCGCGCAACCCGAACTCGAACATCACGAACACGTGGAGCTTCCCCCTGAGCCTGACGCACGTCCGCGGCCGCCACACGCTGAAGCTGGGCGGCGAGTACCGGCGGCTTCAGGCACACCAGTCGGGCGGCTCCTTCACGTGGGGCGGCGGCTTCTTCCGCTTCGGCAAGGACTTCACGGTGCGCGATCCGCAGAACGTGAACGTCTCCGATCAGGGCAGCGCCATCGCCGCGCTCCTGCTCGGCTACCCCTCGGGCGACACGCGCCTTGAGAACATCTCGCCGCTCACCTTCGACTGGGCCTACTGGGCCGGCTACGTGCAGGACGACTTCAAGGTCACGCCGAAGCTCACGCTGAACCTCGGCCTGCGCTACGACTACGAGTCGCCGCCGGTCGAGCGGTTCAACCGGCAGAACCGCGGCTTCGGCTTCGACGCGGCCAGCCCGCTTGCCGCGGCGGTGCGCAACGCCGCGGGCGCGTCCAACTGCGCGGCCTGCGCGAACCTGACCGGCGGGCTGCTCTTCGCCGGGGCCGGCGGCCTGCCCGACGAGGCATTCCGCAAGGATCGCAACAACTGGGGCCCGCGCTTCGGCGTCGCCTACCAGTTGAACGAGAAGACCGTGCTGCGCGGCGGCTACGGCGTCTTCTACTTCCCGCAGGCCGAGTTCGGCGGCGCGACGGGCTTCAACGTCACGACCACCTTCTCGGCGACGAGCGGCGGCGGCGTCAACCAGTTCATCCCCGTGACGACGCTCTCGAACCCGTACCCGAACGGCTTCGCGCAGCCCATCGGCTCGTCGCTCGGCCTGAACACCCAACTCGGCGGCGGCCTGACCATCGTCGATCCCGACCACGTGATCCCGTACGTGCACCAGTATTCGGCCGGCCTCCAGAGGGAGCTGCCGTGGGGCCTGAAGCTCGACCTCTCGTACGTCGGGAGCCGCACCCGCGCAATACTTTCGGGCAACGATCAGGCCGGCGGCGGGCGCGACATCAACGTCCCGACCGCCGCGCAGATCGCGCAGTTCCGCCAAGACGCCAACTTCTTCAACCAGTCGGTGGCGAACCCGCTCGCCGGCCTCGTCCCCGGCAACTCGGCCTTGAACGGCGCGACGATCTCGCGCCGCCAACTGCTGCTCCCGTTCCCGCAGTTCACCTCGGTCAACGTGGTCGGCGAGAACGTCGGGCAGCTCTGGTACGACTCGGGCCAAGCCAGCGTGGAGAAGCGCATGACGGCGGGGCTGACCATGTCGGCCGCCTACACCTTCTCGAAGCAGCTCGGCGCGCTCCAGTTCCTCAACAACCAAGACGCCGCGCCGACCAAGGCCGTGACCGACATCGACAGCACGCACGTCTTCACGACCGGCGGCCTCTACCGCCTGCCGTTCGGGCGCGGGCAGAGGTTCGCCGGCGGCGTCGGCCGCGCGGCCGATCTCGTGCTCGGCGGGTGGGAGTACAACTGGGTCGGGCAGTTCCGCTCGGGCCGCCCCATCAATTTGCCGACGAACGCCTACCTGATCAAAGACCCGACGCTCGGCGGCGAGTCGAGCTTCGACCGCTTCTTCAACAACTGCGTGCGGCGCACCGACGGCACGACCTTCCAAGCCGTCCGCGTCGCGGGCACGACCAACACGGTCATCCAGAACGGCTGCGCCGACCCGGCGTGGCAGTTGCGCGACACGTCGAACACGCTGGCCGCCACCCCGCTGCGCCTCGCCAACCTGCGCGAGCCGTGGGCCCCGATCTTCGACATGTCGCTCAACAAGAACTTCCGCATCACCGAGAGCGTCCGCTTCCAGCTCCGCCTCGAAACCTTCAACACCTTCAACACGCCGCTCTTCGGCTCGCCGAACACGAACATCACCGGCAACAGCTTCGGCATCCTGATCCCGGAGAACAGCGTGAGGAACGGGAACAACTTCCGCCAAGTACAGATCGGCGGCAAGTTCAACTTCTAAACGCGGCGTCTCGGACGCGGCCGTAAAGGGAAAGGCCCGCGGATTCCGCGGGCCTTTCCCTTTGTCGGTCGCCTGATCGACTGTTCGTTTCAGCGCCCGCCCCGCGCGAGATGGATGCGCAGCGTGCGCTCGCCGCGCGTCGCGCCGAAGCTCGCCGCCGGGACTCTGAGCAGCCCGCCCGCGTAGCTGTATTCGGCCGCGCGCAGCGCGCGCCCGTCCAACTCGACGCGCGCCGGCCGGCGCTCCAGCCACGCGCCGAAGTCGCCGCCCTCGCGCAGCCGCACCTCGGCCGCGCCGGCCGCGCGGCCGACCGACACGACGGCGGCCGGGCCGACGTACTTGTCGAGCAGGCCGAAGACCGCGACGCCGCGCTCGACGGGGGCGAGCGTGAAGAAGTCG